>JALYUD010000013.1 GCA_030853905.1 Vulcanimicrobiota bacterium | reverse complement strand
ATCGCGTCGCCGCGCGGCGACCAGGCGAAGCCGTGCTGCAGGTCGAGTTCTTCGCTGTAGAGCCAGTCGGGGTCGCCGTCGAGCACCGCGCCGCTGCCGTCGCGCGTCAACGCGCGCGTGCGCTTTGTGCGCGTGTCGACCAGCGTCAGGTTACCGTCCTTTACAAAGGCCAGCGCGTGGTCGTCGGGCGACCACTGCGGATCGTCGGCGCCGTGCGCGAAGGTACCGCGGTCCTGGCCCGCGGCCGAAGCGACGCGTAAGGTGCCGCCGTCGATGTAGGCGAGCGCGCGCGAATCCGGCGACCACGCAAACTCGGCGATCGGGCGCGAACGTGTGCCGCGGACGCCGGCCCGGGCCGCGCGGATGGCGATGTCGGTGCGGCGCGCGACGTCGTGGATGCGCACGTCGGGCGGGGCACTTTCGCGCGCTGCGGGAACGTCGTACACGTATCGTGCACCGTTCGGCGACCAGCGGAAATCGCGCGGGGGGCGCCCGGTCAGCGGGGTCGTCGCGACGATCTGCTCGATCGTTAGGTTGTGTAGCGTGCGCGCCACCGACGGACGATGGATCGCTGGAAAGGTCGCGGCCAGCGTCACGAGCAAGGCGGCGGTGCGCCAGTGCCGCTTCATGCGAGTACTTCCCGCGCGGCGGGCGCGTTCACCAGAAAGTCGAGCACGGCCATGCGCACGAACACGCCGTGCGAAACTTGTTGTTTGTAGCGCCAGCCCGGATAGGCGAATACGTCTTCGGTCAACTCGACGCCGCGCGCGTAGGGTCCCGGATGCATGACGATCGCTGTCGGTTTCAGCAGCGCGAGACGCCGTGCGTCGAGGCGATAGTTGCGCGCGTAATCGTCGAGCGAGGGCAGCACACCGGAGGCGATTCGTTCGTGTTGGATGCGCAGCAGCATGACGGCGTCGCTCTCCTTGAGGACGTCGTCGAGATCGCGGGCGACGCGCACGCCGTCGCGCGCCATGGCGGCGGGCAAGAGGGTCTGCGGGCCGACGAGGGTTACCTCCGCGTCGAGCGCGCGCAAACCGAGCACGTTCGACCGCGCGACGCGGCTGTGCAGGATGTCGCCGACGAGCGCGACGCGCAAGCCCGCGATCGTTCCGAATTCCTTCTGCAACGTCAGCAGGTCGAGCAGCGCTTGCGTAGGATGGGCGTGGCGGCCGTCACCGGCGTTGATCACGTGGCCGTCGAACGATTCGGCCAGGCGGTATGGGAAGCCGGATTCGGGGTGACGCGTGACGATGACGCGCACGCCCATTGCGCCTAAGGTGAGCGCGGTGTCGGCGATCGTCTCGCCCTTCCCCAAACTCGATGCGCCCGGCGGCAAGGCGACGACGTCGGCACCGACGCGCTGTTCGGCGAGCGCGAACGACGTGTACGTGCGCGTGCTCGCTTCGAAAAAAAGGTTGACGACGCAGACGTCGCGCAGCAGGTCGCGCGGCGGCGGCGTCACGGCGAACTGCGTGGCGCGGGCGAGCAGTGCGTCGATCTCTTGGGCGGTCAGATCGTCGAGATCGAGTAGGCTGCGCGGCACGCTGCCAGCGACGATGCGCGGCGTCAGAGCGGAGCCAAACGCTTCACGCGTTCGCCGACTCGCTGCGGATCGCGACGCGATCGTCGTCGGAGAACGTCTTCGCCAGGAACACGTCGATGTGTTCGTTGCGTCCCGTCGGAATGGCGCGGCCGACGTAGTCGGCTTGCACAGGCAATTCGCGCAGGCCGCGATCGATCATCACCGCCAAGCGAATTGCGCGCGGACGGCCGAGATCGGTTACGGCATCGAGTGCCGAACGGACCGTGCGGCCGGTGAAGAGGACGTCGTCGACGACGACGACGAGTTTGCCCGTGACGTCGTCGTGGATTTCCGATTCGGGCAGTGCGCGAGCGACGTCGTCGTCACGGTAGAGGTTGATGTTCAGAAAGCCGAGGCCAGGCTTGCGGCCGCTGATCGCCTCGATCTTTTCGCCGATGCGGCGCGCGAGTTGCTCGCCGCCGCGGCGGATACCGATGAGGACGACGCCGTCTTGGGCGTCCTCGGGTTCGAGTATCTGATGCGCGAGACGGGCGATGATGCGGTCGAGCTGCTCGGCCCACAGCAACGTGCGCTCGCGCGGCTCTTCGAGCGCGTTCCTCACTCGCCGCTCTCCACGCCGAGTGCGTCGAGTGCGGCGCGCGCACGCTGTCGTTCCGATTCGTAACGCATCAGCTTCTCGCGCTCCTTCGCAACGGTTTCCGGCGACGCCTTGCGTAGGAAATTCTGGTTCCCGAGGATCGTGCGCGAGCGTTCGATTTCGCCGTCGAGCCGCGCCGACTCGTTACGGTAACGCGCGCGCAGGAGGGGGGCCGGGGCGCGCGGGACCGCACCGAGCAGCGGGTCGTCGGCGGCGCTTTGCCGGCTCGCTGCGTTCTCGCTTTCCCCATCGTGCGTCTGCGCGCGTTTGGGAGGCGCATCGACGATCGTCGCGTTGGCATGGACGGCGAGCAGTTCGCGGGCCGCTGCGTCGAGTTCCGGCGGGACGTCGATCGTCAGTTTTTCGCGCGGCGGCAGTGCGAGTTCGGCGCGCAGATCGCGCACGCGCGTGACGACGTCGCGCAGGCGATCGTAGCGCGCCGTGGCGCGCTCGTCGAGCGGAATTTCGGCGGGATCGGGCCAACTCGCCGTCACGATCGTGCGACCGTCGCGCGGCAACGCCTGCCAAATCTCCTCGGACACGAACGGCGCGAAGGGGTGCAGCAAACGCGCGATCACGCTCAGCCCGTAGGCAAGCACGGGCGCGCGGGTTGCGGTTGCCGACGGTGCTTTGGTTGCTTCCAGGTACCAATCGCAGTAACGGTACCAGGCGAAATCGATGATCTCGTCGGTCGCGACGCCGAACTGGTAGCCGTCGAGCGCTGCGCTGACGCGTTCGATCGTGCGGCGTAAGCCGGCGAGCATCCAGGCGTCGGCGAGCGACAAGGCGTGCGACGGCGGCAGGCGACTGGCGTGCGCGAGCCCCTCCGGCAGGGCGCGCACGTAGCGCAGTGCGTTCCACAGCTTGTTGTTGAAATCGCTCGCCTTCTCGACGTGGCGCTGATCGAAACGCAATTCTTGCGACTCCAAGCGCATCTGGCGGAGGATGCCGAAACGCATCGCATCGGCGCCGTAGCGAGCGATGATGTCCATCGGCTCGATCACGTTTCCGAGGCTCTTGCTCATCTTGCGGCCCTGCAGATCGAAGACGAGCGGCGCGATGAACACGTCTTTGAAGGGAACGCCGCCGGCGAACTTCATGCCGAGCATCACCATGCGGGCCACCCACAAGAAGATGATCTCGCGCCCCGTGACGAGCACGCTGTTGGGATACCAGTGCGCGAGTTCCGCCGTCCGCTCGGGCCAGCCGAGGATCGAGAACGGCCACAACGCGCTCGAGAACCACGTGTCGAGCGTGTCGGGGTCGCGACGCAGCTCGTCCGTTCCGTGTTCGCGCGCGGCGATCGCGTAGGCTTCTTCTTCGTTTTCCGCTACGATCGGCTCGTCGCTCGGGGTGTACCAGACGGGCAGACGATGACCCCACCACACTTGGCGGGAAACGTTCCAATCGCGGATGTTTTCCAGCCATTGCTCGTAGGTGCGGCCGAATCGTTCGGGCACGAAGCGAATGCGGCCGGTATGAAAGGCTTCGAGCGCGGGCGTCGCAAGCGATTCCATCTTGCAGAACCACTGCAACGACAGCAGCGGTTCGACGACCGCGCCGCTGCGAGAACTGACCGGCACGGTGTGCTTGCGCGGCTCGCTGCGCACGAGTGCGCCGCTCGCTTCGAGGTCGCGCACGACGGCCCGGCGCGCTTCAAAGCGGTCGAGGCCGACGTACGCGGGCGGCGCGACCTCGGTCATCGTGCCGTCGAAGCCGATTACGCTCGGCATCGCAAGGCCGTGACGTTCGCCGATCGCGTTATCGAGCGGATCGTGAGCGGGCGTAACTTTGACGGCGCCCGTTCCGAAGTCTCGTTCGACGGCGGCGTCGGCGACGATCGGAATCTCGCGGTTCGCCAGCGGAACGATCACCGTTTTTCCGACGAACGCCCGATAGCGGTCATCGTCCGGATGAACGGCGAGCGCCGTGTCGGCGAGCATCGTTTCCGGGCGGGTCGTCGCTATGTCGACCGCAAACGAACCGTCGGGTGCGGCGTAGCGGATGTACCACAACGTCCCGTCGCGTTCGACGTCCTCGACTTCCGCGTCGGACAGGGTCGAACGGGAAACCGGATCCCAGTTCACGATGCGCGTTCCGCGGTAAATCAGTCCCTCGCGATACAGCGCGACGAACACCTTCGCGACGGCTGCCGACAGGCCCGGATCCAGCGTGAAGCGATCGCGGCCCCAGTCCGGTCCGAAGCCGAGCGCGCGAAACGCTTCGTATAGTTCGGAACCGTACTTTTCGCGCCAAGCCCAGGCGCGCGCCAGGAATGCTTCGCGGCCGACGCCTTCACGGCTCCGGCCCTCCGCCGCGAGCTCCCGTACGAGGACCGCTTCGGTCGCGATCGCGGCATGGTCTTGTCCGGGCAGCCAGTCGGCGTTGTCGCCCAGCATGCGGTGATAGCGCGTCAGCACGTCCATCGCGCAGTACGTCGAGGCATGTCCGAGGTGCGCACGCCCGGTGATGTTCGGCGGCGGCATCGAGATGATGAACGGCGGCCGCGCGGGGTCGGGTTCTTCATGGAAGACGCCCGCTTCGAGCCACTCGGCATACCGTCGCTTCTCGACTGCCGCCGGCTCGTAGGTTTTCGAAAGGTCGTCCATCACGTTGCGCCGGTTCGGCTCCGTCTGCACCGTGCGCAGTTACGGTTACGCCGGAAAGACCCCTATGGATTGGACGGCACGCGTAGAGCGCGTGCCATAGGTCTCGCCGATACAGACCGGCGCAGAGGAAACGACAAAGCGGACTCGGCCGAAAGCCCGCTTTGCAGGTGGTCGGGCAGACAGGATTTGAACCTGCGGCCCCTAGTCCCCCAGACTAGTGCGCTACCAAGCTGCGCCACTGCCCGCCAAGCACCTAATGTTCGTGCTTCACGCGGGGCGCTCCCGTACCGAGCGGCCGACTATTTTTTCTTGGCGCCGCGCCTCTTGCCGCCGGCTGCGACCGCGTCGCGTAGGCCCTTCCCGGCCGAAAATGCCGGGACGCGACGGGCCGCAATCATC
>JALYUD010000008.1 GCA_030853905.1 Vulcanimicrobiota bacterium | reverse complement strand
GTGCGCGACTGCCGGCGGTTCGCGTTACGGGCGCCATGCGTAACCGCCGTACGTCGCGATCAGAAACGCGATCGAGAAGACCATGTTGCTCACGAATATCTCTTCGTTAAGCACGAAGATGTTCTTTGCCGAATCGAACAGGCGATTTTCGTAGGCGGTCAGCGCGAGTGCGGCGGCCACGCCTGCGTAGTAGAACGGACCGACCGCGGCCAGCAAGCCGGCGCCGGCGAGCAGCGCGGCCATCACGAGGTGGAGCGCGAGCGGCAGCAGCCTGCCGCTACGCACACCGAAGCGGGCGGGAATCGAACGAAGGTTTTGCGCGATGTCGACGTCGCGGTCCATCAGAGCGTAGATGATGTCGAAACCCGCGACCCATACGGTGACGGCGAAAAACAGCAGGGCTGCCGGCCAAGCGACCGTTCCGGTTACCGCGATATAGGCGCCGAGCGGCGCGAGCCCGTCCACGGCGCCGAGCAGGAAATGAACACTCCACGTGAACCGTTTGCCGAACGGATACGCGAGGATGCCGAGCGCCGCCAGTGGCAGGAGCTTCAGGCAGAGCGGATTGAGTTCGGCGGCGGCGACGACGAGCAGCAGGAGGCCGAGCAGCGCCGTCACCAGCATGGTTGCCGGCTCGAGTGAACCGTTCGCCAGCGCACGCCGCGCCGTACGCGGATTGCGCGCATCGATCTCGCGGTCGACGTAACGGTTGGCCGCCATCGCCGCGGTCCGCGCCCCGACCACGGCCAGCGTGATCCACACGATCTGCCGAACCGCCGGCATCCCCTGCGCGGCAACGATAGCGCCCGTGTAGGCAAACGGCAGCGCGAACAGCGTATGCGCGACGCGAATCTCGCGCAGAACGTGATGGAGAAGCGCGCCTGGCGAGTTCGCAATCCGTTGCGCGGGAGCGGCCGTCGTCAGATTCGCCGGAGTGGTTTCGCTAGGATCCATCGGAGCGCGTTTTCTGCGCCGAACCACCTTTTTCAGTGAGCGCCTTCGCATCGATGCTGTCCGTGGCGAGGGGCGTCGAGCGCAGCAGTGCGGCGAGCGCGCGTTCGCCCTGACCCGACCAGTCATCGCTGCGGGTCGCGAACCGGCCCAGGCCGTACTCGTTCCAACGCCTGGTCACGAGCGTTCGCGTCGCGGCGTCCATGACGATGTCGGGCGGCCAGTTCCGCTCGTAGCCTTCGTCGGCACGTTTGCGTGTTGCGTCGATGCCGAGTTTGTGACCGAGCGAGACGAGGTGCGAGCCGCTGTGGTCGAGATCGTCGACGGGGCCCGGCATGATGACCAGATCGCGCGACGGATCGACGTTGGCGAGCGCAAACCAGGCGACGGCTCGCACGTCATGGACGTCAATGTCGTCGTCGACGACGAGCAACGTGCGCGTCAGCATCATCATGTGCCCCAGGCCCCATAGCGCATTCATCACTTTTTTCGCTTGCCCGGGGTACGATTTCTTGACCGCGACGATGCACAAATTGTGGAAGCCGCCTTCGACCGGCAAGTTGTAGTCGACGATCTCCGGTACGACCATTTGCAACAGCGGCAAGAAGAGGCGTTCCGTGGCCTTGCCGAGCCACGCGTCTTCCATCGGCGGCTTACCGACGACGGTCGCGGCGTAGATCGGATTGCGCCGGCGGGTGATGCACTGCACGCGAAATGTCGGATACTCATCGGCGAGGCTGTACACGCCGGTATGATCGCCGAACGGCCCTTCCATGCGCAAATCGTCGTTGTCGACGTAGCCTTCCAGGACGAACTCGGCATCGGCCGGGACCTTCATGTCGATCGTCTTACAGCGCACCATGCGCACGTTGCGTCCGCGGAGAAATCCGGCGAGTGCGATCTCATCGACGATCGGCGGCAACGGCGCGGTCGCCGCATAGGTGATCGCCGGATCGGCGCCGATGGCGACGGCGACCGGGACGCGCCGCCCCCATTTCGCCGCATGCGCGCGCCCTTGTTTGTGTTTCTGCCAGTGCATCCCGGTCGTCGTCGCATCGTAACGCTGCAGGCGATACATGCCGACATTTTGTTGACCGCTCTCGGGATCTTTGGTGAACACGAGCGGCAAGGTGATGAACGGTCCCGCATCGAGCGGCCACGTCGTAAGCACCGGCAGTTTCATCAGATCGACGTCCGCTTCGACGACCTCTTGGCAGGCAGCGTTCTGCACGGTGCGCGGCAGCGCGAACGCCGCCGAGCCGATCGAAAATAACTTTGCCACCTTACCGTCGGCAGTCCTCGGCACGTTCAAGCGAACGGCGTTGCGAACCCGGCGCGAAACCTCGTCGAGATTCGCCGCTCCGAACGCGAGCGCCATTCGCTTCTCGCTGCCGAACTGATTGGTTAAAACGGGATACGCCGAACCTTCGACGTTGCTGAACAACAACGCCGGCCCACCCGCCTTCACGACGCGATCGCTGATCTCGGCAATTTCGAGGCGTGGGTTAACACGCGCCTGAACCTCGACCAGTTCGCCCGCTCGGCGCAACGCGGTCACGAATTGCGCGAGAGAATCGAAGGCCACGCGCTATGCCAGGCCTTCGCCTTGCGCCGCCGTGAGTAACCGGCGATCGAAGGACAGGAGGCGAAGCTCGGGCAGTTGCTCTTGCAAGCACTTTGCCGCGGCAAGATGCCAGAGATCGGCTCCTTTGAGCGACCATGTTCGCGCGAGTTCACGAATGATATCCCAGCGCGGTATGTGGTTCACGCGTCGCCAGGGACGGCGCGACAGCGCCTCTTGCGCGGCCTTGATACGATCCGGCGGCATTGCGCGTTCCCGCTCCGTCCGCGCCATAATTGCGAGCGTTTCGACCCAAGCAAGGGATGACACCAAATGGGCGCCGTTCTTCTGAACTTCCGCTCGGGCTTTGTCGCTATGAGCGTCCTGGAATAACGCAGAAAGGATTGCCGAGCTGTCCCAATAGGTCGCGGCACGCACGGACGGGGGCAAAATCGTCAGCCTTCACGATCTTCTTGCAACCAACGTTGAGCGAGGCCAAACTCGAGTGGAAGCGGCGGCGGGAATTTTTGACGCGATTCAAGCGCCGGCTCAATCTCGCCCGCTTCCTCCATACGTCGCAAACGTTCGTCAAGGGAAAGCGGCTCGTCATCAACAGCAACGAGCCTCGCGACTGGTTTACCGCGCTCGGTGATGGTCCACTCCCGGCCACGCTTCACATCGCGCAGCAACTGGCTGAGCCGCGCCTTCGCCTCGCGCACGCCCGCAATCCTTCGAATCATCGCAAGTGGTTCTTGTGGTTACGCCGGGATCGTTCCTCCATCGCAGTAGGCGACCGCGCGGCGCAGTGACCTTGTCTCCGACGACGATTCCGGCTCGCGCTGCCGACGAGTCCTTTGGGACGGCGGTGACGGTTCCGGACGAAGCGGTCTGGAGGCCGAAACTTGCAGCCGGTGAGGAATGAACTCCGCCACAACCACGTCGGCAGGCCCGTCTTCATCACGCGGTGGACTGCTCGAAGCCGGTCGCGACGTGCAGCAGCGGTTCGAGCGTTCGTTCGGCGATGGCGCGGGCCGTAGCGCTGCGCAGCGAGTTTGTCTGCATCGTGTCGAATGCGATGCCTGCGGCGTGCGTCAGATCGGCCAAAGTCGCACGTTCATCGGGTGCATAGTCTTCGTGGTTGCGTTTCGGGCCGCAGCACAGCGTGCCGACGAGCGTGCCGCGCACGATCATCGGGAACGCGATCTTACCGGGCATGGCCGGGCTTTCGACTTCGATCGCAAGTTCGCCGAGATCGACCGGTTCGCTCGAAGCGCGCATGCGCACGATTGCGGCATTGTTGCGTTCGACGGCGAGCGGAACGTCGGCGAGCGTCGCGAGTAGCCGGCGGAACGAACTGTTTCCGTCGACGACATACAGCGCCGTGCCGCTGGCGCCGGCGTGCCGGTCGACGCCGGTAACGATGCGCTCGGCCAACACCGCGGGATCGTCGACGTACGATGCTTCCTGCGCAAGGCGGCGCAGCGCCGCCTCCGCGCGATGGCGTTCGCGGAAGAAAACGGCATCGACGAACCGGTTGACCCGTTCGTGGATGCGGCCCATGGAAACGCTGATGCCCAGAGCCAGCACCGCTTCGAGTACGGCGCTCTGCACGTGGCCGAGCGACGTGACGTATTTTCCGAGCAGAAATTCCAAGAGGCTGAACGCGCCGACGACGAGCGCCGAGATGATGCCGAACACGAGCGCGCGATTGACGACGAAGCCGATGTCGAGCATGCGGTGGCGCAGGATCGCATACGCCGTGCCGAGCGGGATCGCAAGCACCAGGGAAAAGAACGCCGCCGAGATCGTTTCTCCGCTTCCCAGAGCTTGCAGGATGACGCCGGTCAGTAGACCACCCAAACCGATCGCCGTCGACAGGCCTATCCATTTGATGCGCTCGCGATCCGAAGGGATCGCTTCGCGCCTTCCGATCAAAAATCCAAGAACGAGTGCCACGGTGCAGTACAGGCCGATCAGCGCGGCTATGCCGTTCTCGAGCGTGCCGTTCGTTTCGACGCTGGTCAGCATCGGCCAGGCATTCGAAACGCCGAAAAAGGCCACGGTGGCGAGCGTCGCCCACGGATTCTGCCGTTCGATGGAACGACGGATTCCGCGTCCGCTGCGCTGGGGAAAGATCGACGCGAACCGGACGGCCTGCAATAGAGAAAACCAGAACGCCATGAAGTGAACGACATACAGTGACGCGGCGAGCGGGGTCGTAACCCACGGCCAGCGGCTGAACGTTCCGAACGAGAATGCGATCAAGAAGCTGGCGAGCGCGCGAGCATCGTCGCGCTCCGGGCGCCGCAGCACGATGAGCGCCGCGACGAGAACGAAGACGATCCGAATCGTTTCGATCGCGCCGAGGAGGCCGTAGATCGCGCGCCCTTCGCCTTGTGGCAAAGGCTGCGACGCCGCGCGAATCGCCACGTGCCGCCGCGTGCCGCGATGGTCGACGATCAGCCGCAGCCGCGCTCCGGGCGCGGCCGCGCCGAAGAAATAGCTTACCCGGCTCGCGAGGTCGCCGCTGGCGACGGCGATACGATCTCCGACGGCGATACCGGCCCGCGCAGCCGGTGAATTCGGTTCGACGGCGGTTACGATCGTCGTCCGCGGACCGATATCGCGTTTCTCGAACCCGAAGTCGCCGGCGGGTCCCCCGTGCACCAGGTCGCCGATGATGAGCGCGAGCGTAAGCC
>JALYUD010000170.1 GCA_030853905.1 Vulcanimicrobiota bacterium | reverse complement strand
TCTCGACACCGAGGGCATGCCCCTGGCGCTTACCGCGCTCGACCAACCGCTCGAACTCGAAGCGCGCGCGACGACCGTTCGTTTAGAGCCATACGAAACGGCGGTCGTGCCGGCTGCGCTCGACGTCGTGATGGTGCGCGGGCCCAAGGGCGGCGCGACTGCGCTCGTTGCCGGACCGATCGATGACCCCGAGGCCGTGCCGAAGCGGTTCGCCCGTGCCGCCGTCGACGTGAACGAATCGACGGCTTTCCTCGCGCAGTTCTAACGAGGCCGCAGGTCGCCGCCGCCGCCCTGCGTCGCATCCGCCGCCAGCCAAGGATCGGCGACCGCCAGACGCGGCATGTTGCGCGGGTACATGCCTGTGGGATGCCGCGCCTGCCAAGCGCGCGCGCGTGCCGCAAGATACTCGAAGTTCTCGTACTGAGCGTCGCCGCGCGCGCGGCGCAGCACCGCGATCGCCGGCTCGAGCAGCGTCCAATAGTGGACGACGAGGCGATTGAAGAGGTCCAGAAACGTGTCCTCCTCGACCAGGCGATTTTTGACGAGCGCCCCCATCTGATTGAACCAATTGCAGACGTCCATCTCAGGATGCTTGCGCGAATCGATGAAGCCGATGACGGCCAGCTCTCCCCGGAATGCCCGGTCGCTCATGCTATCGGCCAAGTGGCATTGAACGAAGCGCAGCGCGTCCTGCAACTCAGGACCGCGGAACTCGCGCTCGAGCTCCAAGACGGCCTCGAGCTGGTTGCCGGCGCGCAGATGCCGTAGCTGAACCAGCGCTGCGATTGCGCTCGCGGCGATGACGAAAAACGTTCCGAACGCCACCGCAGTGTTCAGTGATTCAAGTGACATCGGGACGGCCGTCGTCGTGCTTGTTGCGGGCCACTACACGAGCCCGAACAGACGCAAGAAGAGGAGCACGGAGCCGGCACCCAGGCACGTGCCGGCGGCGACCTGCAGCGGCGTATGCGCGTGTAAGCGAATGCGCGACCAGCCGACGAGCGGGATGAGAATGAAGAACGGAAGCGGCTGGGTGCCGTAGAGATAAACCATGACGACCAGCGGCGCGGTAATGCCCAGCGCGTGGGTCGATATCTTCCACGAACGGGTGATGTATTGCACGACGAGCGACGCGCCGGCGTAGCCCGCCATCGCCGCCGTCATCAGCCGGGGAGCGTGCATGGCAAAGAGCGCGACGGTCCCGGCCGTGTAGAAGAAGACGAAGATGCTGAAGACGTTTTGGCGTTCGCTGCGCACCGACATATCGAGATCGGTGATGCGATCCGTACTGTAGAGCCACAGGACGTAGAGCATCGGGCCGATCGACGTGAACATCGTGCTCGTGAAGAACAGCGGCCAAAACTGCGCCGTGCCGGTCGCCGTTTCGTGGGCGACGAAGACAAACAGCGCAAGCGACGTGACGAACGGATTGCAGATCGTCGAGAATATCCGCGCGATATCGTCGAGCACGCGGCGGCGCCGGCTGGGGCGCAGCGGCGTCGGCGGCCTCAAGGCGACGGCGGGGTCCACGCGGCCATGTGCACCGGCGGCTTACCTTGCCCCTTCGGACCGTGCGCGGCGCTCGAGCGGCGCTCGCGCTGCCTCACGGCGCTGCTCCTAGGAGCCGTCGGGCTTTGTCCGATAAGGAGCGTTCGTACGGAGCAGGTTCCTCGCCGCGGCAAAGCGGGTACAGTGCTGAGGATGGCCTGTTCTCGTGCGCGTCAAAGAGCCTAGCGGTGGTTCTCGACCGAATAAAGTCGCCCCGCGATCTCGACACGCTCTCGCGTTCCGACATCGACGTCTTGGCTGCCGAAATCCGCGAATCGCTGGTCGATGTCTGCTCGAAAAACGGCGGCCACCTCGGCCCGAATCTCGGCGTCGTGGAACTATCCCTGGCACTGCACAAGACCTTTGACGCTCCTAAGGACAAGATCGTCTGGGACGTCAGCCACCAAGTCTACGTCCATAAGATGCTGACCGGTCGCGCCGGCCGCCTGAACACGATCCGCAAGGGCGGCGGCCTCAGCGGTTTTGCCATGCGCTCGGAATCGGAGTATGACGTCTTCGGCGCCGGGCATGCTTCGACGTCGATTTCAGCCGCGCTCGGCATGGCGCAAGCCCGCGACCTGACGGGTCGCGACGAGACCGTTATCGCGGTCATCGGCGACGGCGCCTTGACGGGCGGATTGGCCTACGAAGCGATCAACAACGCCGGCCAGATCAAGTCGAACTTCATCGTCATCCTCAACGACAATGAGATGTCGATCGCGCCCAACGTCGGCGCAATGGACCGCTATCTCGGGACCCTGCGCTCGAAGCCGCTGTTCAACGCCGCGCGTGAAACGCTCAAGGACGTGCTGGCCCACGTACCCTTCGGAGGTACGGCGCGCAAGGCGCTGTCGACGGCGGAAGAGGCCGGCCTGCGAATGGTTACGAGCGAACCGAAGGCGGCGGTCATCTTCGAGGAAATGGGATTCCGCTACATCGGACCAATCGACGGTCACGATTACGACACGCTGTGCGCCGTGCTCGCCGACGCGCGCAAGATAGCAGGCCCCGTGCTCCTGCACGTCCGCACGGTCAAAGGGAAAGGCTTCGAGCCCGCTGAGCTCGACAAGCGGACCTTTCACGGCGTCGGCCCCTTCGAACTCGAGAACGGCAAGATCGAGTTCAAGTCGAGCGCACGCGCGACGTTCTCGGAGGCATTCGCCGACGCCGTCTCGCTCGCGGCCGACAAGGACAGCCGCGTGATCGCGATCACTGCCGCCATGCCCGACGGTACGCAACTCAAGCGTTTCGCCAAGAAGCATCCCGAGCGTTACTTCGACGTCGGCATCGCGGAGGCGCATGCCGTCTGCTTCGCCGCCGGCGCGTCGACCGCAGGCCTCAAGCCGGTCGTCGCAATTTATTCGACGTTCTTGCAGCGCGCCTACGATCAAATCGTGCACGACGTCGTCATCCAAAACTTGCCGGTCGTCTTCTGCATGGACCGCGCCGGCGTCGCGGGCGACGACGGGCCGACGCACATGGGCCTTTATGACATCGCGTATCTGCGCACGCTGCCGAGCATGACGATCATGGCGCCCCGCATCGAAGCGGAACTCGGGCCGATGCTCGACCACGCGCTCTCGCTCGGATCGCCGGTCGCGATCCGTTATCCGCGCGGAAACTCGGCAGGTAACCATCTCGAAGCACCCGCACCGCTGATCCACGGGCGGGCCGAGGTTTTACGTCGCGGCCGCGGCGTGGCGTTGCTCGCCCTCGGCAACACGTGCGACGTTGCGCTCGATGCGTACGACCTGATCGACGATGACGGCCGCAAGCCGACCGTCATCAACATGCGCTTCGTGCGTCCGCTCGACGAAGCGTTGCTGTTCGAACTGGCGCACGATCACCACAAGTTCATCACGCTCGAGGAGCACGCGCTCGCCGGTGGTTTCGGCTCCGCAGTCACCGAATTTGCCTCAGACCGCGGCCTCGCCGTCATGATCGAGCGGATCGGGGTCCCCCATACGCTGATCCAGCACGACAAGCAGCCGAACCAGCGTGCGACTTTCGGCCTGTCCGGCGGGAGCCTGGCGGCTCGCATCAAAGCGTCAGGCGAACGGGCCGCACTCACGCGCATCTAGGAGGCCGTCGGACTTTGTCCGGCAGCCGACGCTCGTCCGCGGCGGACGTATGGCGGGCGGACCGGCCGCCTGCGGGTTTTTCACTTCACCGCGCGTAAAAGAAGCCGACGATGCTCGTCTTTTTCTACCTGCTCGCCGCCGTGACGCCGGTACCGTTCGGGGCCGTGACGGCCGTCCCGCGCAGGGCGTCGGAAGCGCCCGCGACCTTGGCGCCCCAGGTCTACCAGCAACTGCAAAACCTCGGTCTGACGCACAAGACGGCGATGGCCGCGAGCATGCCTTGGTTGACCCACATCTTCGCCGGGCTGTTCATGCTCTTGGCCGTGGGATTGGTGCTGCTGCTGGCAGTGCAGACGACGAAGCAAGAAGGCCTCTCCGGTACGATCGGCGGCCGGGTCGAGTCAGCGTATCGGCCGCGCCTCGGGTTCGATCAGCAACTCGCGCGCCTGACGAGTTACGTCGCTATCGGCTTCGCTTTTCTTGCGCTGGTCCTGAGCATCACCGGGATCTAAGAGTTCCCGTTGGCTCTTTTAGAAATCAAAGACCTCGTCGTCGGCTTCAAAACCGACGACGGCTTCGTCAGCGCCGTCAACGGCCTATCGTATTCGGTCGAAAGCGGCTCGACCTTGGGGATCGTCGGCGAATCGGGCTCCGGAAAATCGGTCAGCGCGCTGTCGATCATGCGCCTGGTTCCGATCCCGCCAGGACGGATCGACGGCGGCTCGATCGCCTTTCGTGGAGCGAACCTGCTCGAAAAATCCGAGCGCGAGATGCGCAAGATCCGCGGCCACGATATTGCGATGATCTTCCAAGACCCGATGACCTCGCTCAATCCCGTCCTGACCGTCGGCGACCAGATCACCGAAGCGGTTCGTCTGCATTTGGGCCTCGGGCGGCGCGATGCGTTGGCGAAAACGATTGACATGCTGCGCGTGGTGCGCATTCCGCTGCCCGAAAAGCGCGTGCGCGAATACCCTCACCAGCTTTCCGGCGGAATGCGGCAGCGCGTCATGATCGCGATGGCGCTATCCTGCGATCCCGACGTCTTGATCGCCGACGAACCGACGACGGCCCTCGACGTGACGATTCAAGCGCAAATACTCGAGCTGATGAACGAGATGCAGCAGCGTTTAGGCTCGGCCATCGTGCTGATCACCCACG
This sequence comes from Vulcanimicrobiota bacterium, assembly GCA_030853905.1. Lineage (GTDB taxonomy): Bacteria > Vulcanimicrobiota > Vulcanimicrobiia > Vulcanimicrobiales > Vulcanimicrobiaceae > Nyctobacter. The sequence continues at coordinate 628 of JALYUD010000170.1, read as the reverse complement.
ATCTCGGAGTCGTCGCGGAAACCTGCCGCAACGTGCTCGTCATGTATGCCGGTAATCTCGTCGAATATGGAACGGCCGATCAAATCTTTTCGGCGCCCAAGCACCCGTACACGATGGGCTTGCTCGAATCACTGCCGCGCCTGGACGATCGCGAGCATTCCCGCTTGGTGCCGATCGAAGGCCAGCCGCCCAATATGCTGCGGCTGCCGACGGGCTGTTCGTTCGCGCCCCGCTGCAAGTACCGCATGCCGATTTGCGATACGCCGACGCCGCTCTACGACTTCTCGAACGGGCACGTTGCACGCTGCTTTCTCTACGATGAACGGAGCGCCGGCGAGCGGCGCCTACCCACCGAATCGGCACCGCAGGTTCCGGGGACGGCAACCGGGGCCGGAACCGGCCCCGGCGCCACCCAGGCAGCGGCGGTATGAACGCCGGCGCCGGCGACCTCCTCGAAGTTCGCGATCTCTACAAGTACTTTCCGATTTCGGCCGGCATCTTTTCGCGACACATCGGCGACGTCAAGGCGGTCGACGGAATCGATTTTTCGATCAGACGCGGCGAAACGTTAGGGCTCGTCGGCGAATCGGGTTCGGGCAAGACGACGGCCGGACGCGTCGTCCTACGG
>JALYUD010000164.1 GCA_030853905.1 Vulcanimicrobiota bacterium | reverse complement strand
CCCCTATCTCGCGCCCGTGCCCGAGCGCGGCCGCCGCAATGAACCAGCGTTCATGGCGGCAACCGCGGCACGCCTCGCCGAGCTACTTGGACTCAGCGTCGACGAGGTCGTGAGGCGAACCACCGCCGCTGCGTGCGCGCTGTTCGGGCCCTAAGAATCGGCCCGGCGAGCCGCCTCAGGCGATCAGGCGAGCAGGCCTGCGATGCTGCCCATGTCTGCGGCGCCTCCGCCGGCGCCCGCACCGTTGCCGCAGAGACCCGCCAGAGCACCGAGGCCGGAACCATTGGAGCTAAGCAAACCGGCGATGCCGGCCGATTGAGAACTGCCCCCGAGCATACCGGCCATGCCGGAAAGACCGCCTAGGCTTCCGAGCAGGCTCGTGGCCAGGGAGTCGACCTCACCGGTCAGCCCAAAGATTGCCGAGAGCGGATCGCTTTGGGCGCCCGAGGTCGCATCGGGCGAGGAGCCGGAGGCACTTGCCGAGTCGCCCAGAGTGCCCGCGAGGAGGCCCAGCGGGGAAGAGAGAGGCGTGATCGTCACGTTCGCGTCCTTTCAGAAAGAAGCGGGTACCTTCCATTCACGCCCAAAGCGGCAATGACGAGAGGTACCAGCACGGAAACGACGATGAGTTGATGGAAAAATCGGTCTACGTCCGCGAGATGTTCGCAGCGATCGCGCCGCGCTACGATGCGACAAACCGCGTGCTCACCGGCGGAGTCGATGAACGCTGGCGGCGCCGGGCCGTTCGTGCGCTCGCGGCACCGAGAGCAGGCCGGATTCTCGACGCCTGCTGCGGCACGGGTGATCTTGCCTTTCACTTGCTGCGCACCGAGCCGAGCCTGCGCGTCGTCGCCGTCGACTTCTGCGCACCGATGCTCGAGCGCGCGCGCAGCCGCGCGGCGCGCGACCCCAGAGGCGAGGTCGAGTTCGTGCAAGCCGATGTGATGGCTCTGCCGTTCGCGGATGCGACCTTCGACGGTGCCACGATGGGTTTCGCGATGCGTAACGTCGTCGACATCGTCGGCACGTTGCGAGAAGCTCGGCGGGTGCTCAAACCCGGCGCGCGCTTCGTCAACCTCGACGTCTCAAAAGCGCCGAACCGCGTCTTCAAACGCGCTTTCGACCTTTACTTTTATGGCCTCGTGCCGCTGCTCGGCGGCCTCGTCGGCGGATCGATGAGCGCCTACCGCTACCTGCCGCAATCGTTGACGAACTACCCCGGCGCCGATGAGCTGTCCGAGCGCTACGAGGTGGCCGGCTTCACCAACGTCCGCTACGAGCGGCTCGCCGGCGGGGCGATTGCCGTCCACGCCGGCACGGCGTGAGCGTCTCCGGCAAGGCGCTGCTCAGCGCCGATGGTTCCGAGCGCAGCGTCTCGAGCCTCGTCGAAGCGTTCTTCGCGACGTCGTTCGCGACCGATAATGCGCTGATCACGGAGGCCGTGCGGCGGATGCTGGCGGCGGGCGGCAAGCGCCTGCGGCCGCGTCTGTTGTTGCTCGCCGCCGCGGCGAACGGCGCCGCTCCGAGCGTCCACCTGCCGCTCGCTTCGTACATGGAACTGATCCACGTCGGCACCCTGATTCACGACGACGTGGTCGATCGCGCCGACCGCCGGCGCGGGGTCAACGCCACCGCCGTCGATTTCGGCAACCGCGTCAGCGTGCTCGCCGGCGACTATCTGTTCGCGTGGATCTTCAAGAACGTCACGGCGGCTTACCCGCATCCGATCCCGTACATCCTCGCCTCGACGCTGGCCGACATCACCGACGGCGAGGTCCTCCAGAACCGCGCCGTCGGCCGGCTCGATCTGCCGCTTGCCGACTACGTCGAGATCGCCGTCAAAAAGACGGCGACGTTGTTCGCCGCGTCGGCCGAATGCGGCGCGATCGTCGCCGGCGCTCCCCCGTTAAAGGCACGGGCGTTGCGCGACTTCGGGCTCGCGTACGGCATCGCGTTTCAGATGCTCGACGACCTGCTCGATCTCACCGCGACCCAGGCCGAACTCGGCAAGCCGGTCGGCAATGACCTCCTGGAACGCAAGATGACGGCCCCATTAATTTTCGCCCTGGACGGCGGCGACGCGGATTTCCGCTCGCTCGTCCGACGTTTCTACCGTGGGTCCCAAGCGAACGGGCGTGACCTCGCAGCCGTGGTTGCGGGCATCGCGGCGTGCGGCGGACTGACCCGGACGCGTGGGGCAATCGCCGAGTACGTCGAACGCGCCAAGACATCGCTTGCCCTTCTCGGTAATGCTCCGGCACGCGCCGAACTCGTTGCTCTCGCCGACGCTCTGGTCCGGGAGAGTGCGCTGCGAGCGCGGTAGTCTGCGGTTGCGGGGAAGCGACGCTGCCCCACGGTGAAAGGGAAAGCCAATGTTCGGAAATCCAATGGAAATCGCGATCCTCGTCGGGGCGGCGGTGTTGCTGTTCGGGGCCGACCGGGTGCCCAAGCTCGCCCGCGGCATCGGTGCGGCCAAGAAGGAGTTCATGGTCGGACAAGCCGAGGCCGACGTCGCTGCGGAGCGCGCGCGCGCCGATGCTCGCGCCGAGGCGCAGACGCGGGCCGAAGAAGAGTCTCGCAGCCGTCAGGAAGCGAGTGCCGAACGGGCCACGATGATGCGCGAGGCGCCGAACGCCAACGGCATCATCATGGGCGCGCCTTCGGTCCCCTCCGAACCGCCGCTGCCGCGCGACTAAACCAGGCACAACGGACCCCTTGCTCGCCGAACGACCCCCGCCCGTACAGACGGAGTGGGATCAGAAGGAAATGCCGTTTACGGAGCACCTGCGCGAGCTCCGCGGGCGGCTCATGGTGGCGCTCGGAACGGTCGGCGTGCTGGCGGTCGGGCTTTTTTGGCCAGCGCAATTCGCCATCACGTGGCTGAAGAACGAGTACCTCGGCAAGCACATCGCGCTGCACGCCTTCGCGCCGACCGACGTCATCTTCACCGAATTCCGCTTCTCGCTCTACGCCGCCGTCATCATCGGCTTGCCGGTGATCGTCTATCAGATCTGGATGTTCATCGTACCGGCGTTTCATCCGCGCACGCGCAATATCGTGTACGCGTACACGGCGCCGTCGCTGTTTCTGGCGGCGGCCGGCATCTTATTCTGCCACTTCTTCATCATCCATCGCGTCCTCACGGCGTTACTCGGCATCACGAACGTCGTTGCCGAAGAAACGTTCGGCGTTGAAGCGACGCTCAACCTCATTCTGCTGACGTTCCTGGCCTTCGCGCTCGTCTTTCAGACGCCGATGGTCATGGTCGCGCTGGCGCGCATCGGCCTCGTCAACGTTCCGATGCTGCGCAAGTACCGGCGCTACGCCGGGATGGGAATCTTGCTCGTCGGCGGTTTCGCGGCGCCCGACGCTTCACCGATCACGATGCTCTTGATTGCCGTGCCGATGTACGTGCTCTACGAATCGAGCATCTGGATCATCTTGCTGCTCGAGAAGTCGTGGCATCCCGCAACGAGCCGCGCGTAGTTTAAGGAAATGGCTGTTACGCAGCGTGGCGTGCGAACGGACGCGGCGGCGATTTCGCCGTTACGCGAGTTCTACGACGCCGCGCTCGGGCGGCTTTCCGACTTTTGGTTCGGCATGTTCCTGCTGGCCGTGTGGGGCGTGATGACCGTGATCGGCGTCATCGTCGATCAGGGTAAGGACCGGGCCTTCTACCAGACGAATTACGCTGCGCCGCTCGCGCGGCTCGTGTTGCGGTTACATCTCGACAACATCTACCACTCGCCGGCGTATCTCGGCATCATCGGGCTGATTCTCGCTTGCATGACCTTGGCCACGTTCCGCCGCGTGATCCCAAAGCGGCTTCCGCCGCTGCGTCCCGTGAAGATCGCCGCGATTCCGCTCAACGCCACGGTCACCGTTTACGGCGACGAGACGGCCGTGCGCGAGCGGGTCGAACGCTTCTTCGCCGGGCGCGGTTGGCTCGTGCGTAACCGCGAACTGGGCGGAACCGAGTGGACCTTCGCCGACAAGCACAACTGGGCGCGCCGCGGCGTCCTCGTGGCGCACGTCGGTTTTGTGATCATCGCGTTCGGAACGCTGTTGTACTGGGCGCTCGGCTACAGCGGGCAAACGACGATCGTCTCGGGTAACGCGGTCACGATTCCGCAAAACGGCACGAGGTTACGACTGGACCGTTTCGCGTACCGCATCGATCCGATCCGCACACGCAGCGGAGTCGTCTTTCAGCCGATCGACTACGTCTCGACCTTGGAGGTGACGCCGCAGGGCGGCTCGATGCAGCGCCGTGTGCTGCGGGTCAACCATCCGCTGGACATCGGGGGGACGAACTATTATCAAGCCTCGTACGGCTTCGCCGTGCCGTTCACGGTAACACGAAACGGACGGCCGCTCGCAGACGTCCCCACGGCGCCGCTCAAAGAAGGCGACGCCTTCGCACTCGGTGATACCGCTCGCTCGTTGCAATACGCCCGCTTCATCGGCACGATCGGGCCGAACGACACGATCGGTGCCGACCCGCGGCCGCATAACCCGGGCGTCGTGCTCGATCTTTTCGACGGCGACCAGAACATCGGTAGCGTGCTCGTCCCGCTCGGAGGCGGCATCGATCTCGGCGCCGGCTACCGCGTGGCGGTCGGCCCCTACGTCCTCTACAGCGGCATCCAATACCGCCACGATCCGGGCATCCCGTTCGTGCTCGCCGGTGCATTCGTGCTGCTGGCGGGGCTCTGCATGTCGTTTTACTTCTTGCCGGCACGCTTCTACGTACGCATCGACGGCGCCGCGTCGCAGTGGGATGTCGGCATCGCCGCGACAACCGTCAAAGGCTACGATATCTACGAAGAGCAGTTCGCTGACTTGATTAGCGAATTTGCAAACACGGGGCCCCCAGGCGCTCCCGCTGCCGCTCACGCAATGGCTATTGCGCCGGCCTAGAAGGCTTTCTCGGGCGCTCTTTGCAGACGGAAAATCACCTTGTCGAGTCGAGCGGGTAGTTCTTCGAAGTAGAATCTGGTACCGGGCTGCATGAAGCGGCGTTCGACGATTTGCCAATAGAGGAAGCCGACTCCAACCGCGCAGACGGCAGCGAGCGCCCACGGTATGCCCGCGTGTCCGAGGAACGCGAGGAACGGCGCGTGCACGAGGTATATGCTGTACGAGCGTTCACCGATGAACGTCAGCGGACGCGCGGAAAGCATCCGCGTGAAGGCAACAGAGCACGATCCGGCAAGCAGGACGATCCCGAAGGCGACGCCGTGCCATAGGGGGTCGCCGTGATCGACGTCGGCGGGTTGCTGCAACTGCGCATGAATGGCCAATACCAGCAGCAGCGCTACGAACGCCAGGGTCGCCGTCGGCAAACGTTTGCCCGACAGGCGAAAGTCGGCTGCCACGATGCCGCACATGAAGCAGGGCAGCACTCCGGCGATGGGAGGCGCCACATGCGTCGCGAGGTACAGGACGTAGAACGTCACTCCCGCGAGCGCGAAAAGCAGCCGCTGCCGAACGTATAACGCGAGAAGCGCGGGGAAAACGAGATACCATTGAAGTTCCAGTCCAAGCGTCCAGAACGTCGCGTTGTAAAGCGATTGCGGGCTGGGCATGAAAAGGGCGTCGGCGACGATCTCGTGCATCTGGCCCCGGAGCCCGGCATGATGGAACATTGGTGCCGTCGGGAGCCCGAAACCGGTCATCCCGAGTATCGCGAAGAGTGCGATCGCTCCGTAATACGACGGTCCCAATCGCGCCAGCCTGCGCCGCAGAAATGGCCCAAAAGCGACCGTCCCTTCGCCGCTGCCGCTCCGTCGCCGAGACAGGCTCGGGTGCGCGAGGCAAAATCCCGAGATCACGAAGAACAGATCGACGCCCCGCGCCCCGCAGACACGCCAACCGGCGGCTACGCCGAACGTCGCAGCACCGCTGTGGCAGACGACCACGGCTAGAACGGCCAGCGCGCGCAACCCGTCGACGTAGGCGACGTGCCCCTGGTCAGCGTCCTTCATGCTTTCTGTGTCGGCACGCCGGCGGAGCCGATTGACGCTGCGACCGCAATCGCTTGCGCACTTTTCGCCCAGGGCTTACTGTAGGTGCATCACGTTACGAGAACGGCCGGCTTCATGTCAATCGACCAACTTCTGATCGTCGTCGCGATCTCCGCGTACATCGTCAGCACGCTTGCGTTTCTGACGTACTTTCTTTCGCGCGATCAGCTGCCCAAGATCGTCGGAATCCCGTTCGCCTTTCTGGGCTGCACCGTGCAGTTTACCGAACTCGTCTATCGCTATCTCAGTAGCCACATCTGGCCGCTCACGAACCTCTACGGGTCGCTTTCGCTGTTCGCGGCGATGAGCGTCGCCATCTTTATTGGGTTCGCCCTCAAATACGATCTCTGGTTCATCGGCGGCTTCGTCGAAGGCGCGGCCGCGACGTTCCTCGCCTACGCGCTGACCTGGAACGAGGGATACCTGCCGGCGGTTCCGGCACTCCAATCGTATTGGATCAAGGTACACGTTCCGCTCGTCGTGTCGTCGTACGCCGCCTTTTTGGTTGCGGCGTCGACGGCCGTCCTGTATCTGATCCGCTACTACGGCGAGCGTTCGCTGGAGCGCCGCGCCGCGATGACCACCTCATTCCGCGCCGTGACCGCGGAAGGCCCGGTCGGCGCATTGCGGATGCAGCGGTATGCGCCCCCGGAGCGTCGGGTCATCGGTGCGCAGTCAGCCGCCGTCAGTATGGCCGCATCGACGGGACACCCGCTCGCATTATGGCTTGGGACGTTACCGTCGCTTGCCAAACTCGACATCATGACATACCGCATCGTGGCGATCGGGCTGCCGTTGCTGACGGTCGGCATCATCACCGGCGCATGGTGGGCGAAGGAAGCTTGGGGCGCCTACTGGCAGTGGGACCCCAAAGAGACGGCGGCGCTCGCCTCATGGATCATTTACGCCCTCTACATGCATTTGCACACGCGCAACTCTTGGCGTGGCGTGCGATCGGCGTGGCTGTCAGTGCTGGGGTTTGCCTCGATCATGTTTTGTTATCTCGGCGTCAACATCTGGATCAGCGGACTCCACAGCTACAAAATGTAGGGCGGTGCCGAGCGTCGGCTAAGCTTAGCGTTGCTCGTCACGCCGGTTCGGAGCGCGCGAGCGGCGGCGTCCGAAGCTGTAGAGCAGCGCCCGCAAGTATCGGCTGATCGGGCCAAAGCCCGTCATCCGTTCGTCGGCGGTTCGCTTCTGCTTGCGAACCCAGCGCGGACCGTTCGAGCTGGCAAACGACATCCTCGATAGCGTACCACGCTCTGGTGGTGCAGGCGATCGTCGTGACGGCGACTCGCCGCCGTCATGTTCCGCGTTTACAGTCTCAGGACGTCGCGCCCGACCTCCACGGCGCTCTGAAGCTTAGACCGATACGGCCCGAACGCAGCACGTATGGCAGTTCCGCGAGCGGCGCTGCGGCGCACAGCAGGATTGCGAGCGTATATCCCGGGCCGGCGAGGGTAGCGGCGGTGGCGGCGCGCGACGTGCCGTCCGCGACAGCGCGAGGAGGCATCGTGCCGACGGGGAGGTTCATCGTCGGTTCGAAAAGGAGCGCCGAAACGACGATACGGCCTAGGCCGTGCAACGATCGGATCACGGCGTCCAGCAAGTAAGCTCGCACTAAAGTGGTTGTCCGCTTGCCGCAGCGCTGGTACGTTTGGAGGTGCGGCCGCGCGCCTGAACGATCGTCGGCATCGCCGTATCCCGCTACGTCGCGCGAAAGAAAGAGTCAGTGGCTATACACGAAGCGCAATCCTATAAGGATCCCGGCTCGTTCGACGAACAGTCGCGTCGCACGTTTCTGGCCAACGCGACGCTCGCCGTCGGGGGCGTCATCAGTCTCGTACTGGCGATTCCGCTGGTAACGTCGTTGATTCCCGAATCGCTGATCGTGCCCGGCAAAAACGCGGCCGGCGTGTGGGCGGATATGCCGAAGGACGAGGTCGATAAAGTCGTGACCAATGCCGCTCCGGTCAAGATCACCTTCGACTTCAAATGGACGGACGGCTACTTTCCGCCTGCCGAAGATACGCATTACGTGTGGGGCATCAAGCTGACCCCGCAGCAAGAGCAAAACTTCAAGAAAACGCACCCCGACCTATACACCTTGGCAGGGAAGGTCGACTACCCGGCCATCACGTTGAGCTATGTGATTTTCAGTTCGGTCTGTCCACATCTAGGATGCTTCTTTGCCTGGCAGTCAGAGGCCAATCGCTTCATCTGCCCGTGCCACGGCTCGCAGTTCAGCCGCGAAGGCGTGAAGCTGGCAGGTCCGGCGCCGCGCGGGCTCGACCCCTTACCGTTCCGCGACAAAAACGGCCAAGCGCAAGTCACGTGGATTCAATACAAGTCCGGTCAAGCCGACCGGGTCATCGTCGCGTATTCATAGGACGCATCGTTCTCGCCGCATGGCATGGTCGCTGCGGATTGCCGGGCAGTATTCGTTTCCAACGTATCACTTCATCGTTTTTCGCGTGTCGGATTAGGAGTTTCGTTGAGCGTACTTACGTGGATCGAGCAGCGCACCGGGCTCGTCAGTCAAGCAACGGAGTTCCTAACCGAAGACGTCCCCGGCGGCGCGAGCTACTGGTACGCTTTCGGCAGCGCGACGCTATTCGCGATGATCCTGCAGATCGTCACCGGCATCTTTTTGACGTTCTACTACGCCCCCTCGACGGCGTCCGCGTGGGAATCGACCAACTACATCTACCACAACGTGCCGCTGGGCTGGTTCGTGATCAGCCTGCATTTCTGGGGCGCGACGGCGATGATTGCGCTGCTGCTGATGCACATGCTGCAAGTGCTATTGTGGGGCGCGTACAAAGCACCGCGTGAACTCTCGTGGGTCGTCGGCGTATTGCTGTTGATCGTCACGCTCGTGCTCGGGCTGACAGGCTATCTTTTGCCGTGGGACATGAACGCGTATTTCGCCTCGGCGGTCGCGATCAACATCGCCTCCTCCGTGCCCGTCGTCGGAACCGTAACCCAGCAGTTGCTGACCGATGGTCCGGGCATCGGGACGTTAACCATCAACCGTTTCTTCGGTCTGCACGTCTGGCTGATGCCGGCGTTCTTGGTTCTGCTCGTCGGCGCACACCTCACGATCTTCCGCCACAACGGCGGCGCCGGTCCGCCGGTTGACGCCGAGCCGCGGCGCCTGCCACAAGGCCGCTTCTGGCCCAATCAGATGTTTATGGACGCGATCCTTTCATTCGCCGTGTTCGCGATCATCGTTCTGCTTTCAATCTACCTGCCGGCGGGTCTCGACGCCAAGGCTGACCCCACGAAACAATTCATCGCTTATCCGGCATGGTATTTCTTGGCGCTCTATGGGCTCTTGCGCGTCGCGGGCTTGACTCCGCCGGCGGCCACGCCGTACGCGAATCTAATCGCGACCGCGATCATCCCGGGCCTGGTCGTGCTGGTGTTGATTTTGCTGCCGTTCTTCGACCGCAATCCGAGCCGTCAGCTGAGCCGCCGGCCGTGGGTGTTGAGCATCACCGCGGTCTTTCTCATCTGCGTGATCGGACTGTCGCTGTACAGCCAACTCGCAGTTCAGAAGGAACAGGCCGCGGCCGCACTCGGAGGCGCCCCTGCTGTGGCGGCTTCGGCCGCGAATAAGCTCGGCGGCGGACTGTCGACCGGTGCGAATTCGCCGTCCGGGCCATCGACGACCGGCGGCACGACGGGCAGCAAGGGCGCACAAATCTTCACCCAAAACTGCGCCACCTGCCACGGCGCCAACGGGCAAGGGCAACCCGGCGTCTTTCCGCCGCTCGCCGGCAACAAGCTGGTGACGGGCGATCCGAGCTTCGATATCCACACGCTGCTCGGCGGCCTCAAGGGCCACGCGGTCGAGGGCAAGATGTACGCCGCGCAGATGCCGGCGTGGAAGGGAACGCTGTCCAACGCCGATATCGCGGCGGTCATCACCTATATCCGAAACTCATGGGGCAACAAGGCTTCGGCCGTAACCGAAGCGCAGGTTTCCGCCGTCGCAAAATAGTTCGCAGCCACAAAGCAGAAATGTTGTTGGCTTGAATTTGACGCTTAGCCGCTTAACCTTAAGCGGTTCCGCTATCGTTAAACTCCGGGTTGGTCCGCGCGGTTGTGCTTGGTGAAGTAGACGTCGCGCGAGTTGTTGTTGAGGCGACGGTTGAGATTCTCGCGCTGTTCGCTCGTCAACTTGCCGTCGTCGCGGCGTAGGTCGCGATTGCGAAGCCGTTCGTCGGAACGCAGGCGCGTTTCATCGGAATTGTACTCGCGCTGCGTCAGCTGACCGCTGCGCACACCCTGGTCGATGCGCGACTGTTGACGGTGGAAGCGATTACTGACCTCGCCCGCTTGGGCGACGCTGGGAAGCATCGAGATCGCAAGCGCGGCCGCGCCGGCAG
>JALYUD010000163.1 GCA_030853905.1 Vulcanimicrobiota bacterium | reverse complement strand
GGTTCGAGATGCCACACGCGCGCAAACTCCCACGGATGCGGCGTGCCGTCGTACCACTGGTGCGTTCCCGCAACTCCGTCGTACACGAACTGATTGCCGACGGGCGCCCACGTCTTTCCGCCGTCGTCAGAACGCTGGATCACTTGCCCGAACCAGCCGCTGGTCTGCGACGCGTAAAGGCGATTCGGGTGGGCCGGCGACCCCTTGAGGTGGTAGATTTCCCAGCCGGCGAAATGCGGGCCGCTGATGTCCCACCGTTCGCGCTTTCCGTCGGACTCGAGAACGAATGCGCCCTTGCGCGTGCCGACCAGTACCCGAACCGTGCTCATGCGACTGCTTCCTCCGTTCGTGCGTCCGAATAGCATGGGGCACTTTTACGACGAACGTGATCAGTCCGCTCGGGCGATCCCGGTAGGATGGCGGCATGCCGTTTGTCAATGTGGGCGCTTTCGCGCGCGAACTGTCTGGGCGCACGGTTGCTTGGATCGCAGCTAATTTAGCTCGAGAGGTATCAGCTGAGGGTCGTGAGCGGCGACGAAACATTTGAACCTGACTTGGAACCCCCGCTTTCTTCGGACGCTGCTCAACCGACGTTCGCTCTGCCGTCCGGCGGCCTGTGATGCAGCCGGGGCTAACGGAAACCGTCGCATTCACGATCGGCGCCCTCGCAGTGGCCCTGCCGGTCGGGATCGTCGCGGCGCGGCTGCGCATCCCGTATGCGGTCGCGCTCGTTCTCGTCGCCTTGGCGATCACGCGAGCGCCGGCGGCGGCAAGTGCGAGTTTCTCTTCGATCGTGCTGCTCGTCATTTTGCCCGCGCTCGTGTTCGAGGCGGCGTGGAAATTGGACCTCGACGTCCTGCGACGCGTCGCCGTGCCGATCGCGTTCTTGGCGATCCCCGGTGTTCTTGTCACGGCAGCGCTCGTCGGCGGCGGTCTTGCGCTGAGCGGGCAACTCCCGTTCGCTTCAGCTGCCCTGCTCGGAGCGATCGTTGCAGCGACCGATCCGATCGCGGTGATCGCGACCTTTCGGCGTCTCGCCGTACCCGCCGCGCTGGCGACGCTGATCGAAGGCGAATCGCTCTTCAACGATGGGGCGGCCGTGGTGCTCTACGGAGTGCTCGTCGCGGCTGCAACGCCGTCGGCGCACGGCGCCGCTACCGCGGTGTCGCTGCTACCCGGACCTATCATGCTGCGCGCGATCGAAGAGTCGGTCGGCGGCATCGTGCTCGGATTCGTTACGGCGGTCGTCGTCACGCTCGCGCTGCGCGGAACCAAAGAGTCGACGCTGCAGATCGTCGCGACGCTCGTTGGGGCGTACGGCGCGTATTTGGTCGCAGACGAACTGCTGCACGTTTCGGGCATCTTCGCGGCGGTGGTCGTGGGTCTTGCGCTGCGAGCGTTTCCGCACTTCCCGACGACCGCCGAGGACGCGACGGAGATCGACCGCTTCTGGACGGTGCTCGCCTTCTTGGCGAACTCGGTCGTGTTCTTGTTGCTCGGACTTCGCATCGAGATCGGCCGCATCGTGCACGAGCCGTGGCTGGTCCTGACCACCTTGGGCTTGGTCGTGCTGGCGCGGCTCGTCTTGACGTACGCCGGCCTACCGCTGCTGGGTTTCGGCGGCCCTCGCCATCGCGGCTGGCAGCATGTTACGGCCATCGCCGGAATGCGCGGCGCGCTCTCACTGGCGCTCGCCATCGCGCTCCCGGCGACTATCCCGCAGCGGCCGCAGATCATCGACGCGGTGTTCGGCGTCGTCTTGGTGACGCTGGTCGTGCAGGTTCTCGCGATCGGGCCGCTGCTGAAGCGTCTGCGGCTATAAACACCGGGCGGCACAGTGCCTCACTACTAAGCGCCATCCCGTTCAGCGGCCGTGATGAACGAAAACTCCAGCACTTAAAGACGTCACAGTTGCGCGAGGCTCCGATCATCGTGTATTGAAACTGCTGTACAGGAGGGCGTATGTTGGCGCTGGGTTCGAAGACGCGACGGACATTGCTGTGTTGGTTCCTGGCCTGCGCGCCATTACTGATCGGTGGGGGCCGCGTCGCTTATCCGTTTGGCGTCGCGCTCAGTTGTAACGCGGCTCCGCCGGCGTCGGCATGCAGTGCCGTTCGTGGAGAGCGCGCGGAAGGATGGCTGCCGCAAAGCCGGTCGGCAGTGATGGCGCGAAACGGCATGGTCGTCACGAGCCAGCCACTTGCAGCGCAAGCCGGCTTGCGTATTTTGATGGAGGACGGAAACGCCGTGGACGCGGCGGTTGCCACCGCGGCAGCGCTCAACGTCACGGAGCCGATGAATGTCGGTATGGGCGGCGACTTGTTCGCGATCATCTACATCGCTAAAGCGCATCAGTGGCACGTGCTCAATGCGAGCGGGAAGGCGCCGACCGGTGCCACCGTCGCGCACTTGCGTGCACTCGGTTATGCCGACGATCCGAAAGATTTTGGACCAGGCTCCGGTATGCCGCCCGGCGGCATTCTCGACGTTACGGTTCCCGGCTCGGCCTGGGGTTGGGACGAAGTGCTGCGGCGCTACGGGACGATGAAGTTCGACCGCGTATTGGCGCCGGCGGTGGATTACGCACAGAACGGTTTTCCGGTTTCCGAGCGCATCGCGCACGACTGGCGTTTGCCCGATGCTCTACCGCTGCGAGGTTGCTGCACCCGCCTCGATCCGGAGTCGGTCGCGACTTGGTACGTTGACGGCAAGCCGCCGACTGCCGGCCAAATCTATCGCAATCCCGAGCTCGCACGTGCGCTTCGGCTCCTGCAAAAATACGGACGTGACGTTTTCTACAAGGGTGAGATCGCACGCGCGATCGTCGCTAAATCGAAGGCGCTCGGCGGAACGATGACGCTCGCTGATCTCGCGGGCTATCGCGGCGAATGGGTTGCTCCGGTGAGGACCCGCTATCACGGTTACGACGTGGTGGAGCTGCCGCCGCCTTCGCAAGGCTTTGCGGCTAATGAGGCGCTCAACATTCTTGCAGCGTGCGTGCCGAGGATCGTCCCGGGACGGACGCTCGCCGGCCTGGGACCGACGAATCCGCAGTACTGGCATCTGCTCGTCGAAGCGAAAAAGCTTGCCTACGCGGACCTCTACGCCTTCAATGGCGATCCGCATTTTAACGCGATACCGCTGCGCCGTTTGTTGTCGCAGCAGCATGCCGCAACCCTGTGCGCGAAGATCGATCCGCAGCGGGCGTCAGGCAGCGCGAAGGCCGGTCCGCCTGACGGCCGCGGTGATACGATCGTGCTCTCGACCGCGGATCGCTGGGGCAACATGGTTTCGTGGGTCAACAGTAACTACGATGGTTTCGGTTCGGGCATCACGGTGCCGGGATACGGCTTCATCTTGCACGATCGCGGCGCGCTATTTACCCTCGATCCAAAAAGCCCCAATGCGATCGCACCGCACAAGCGTCCGTACAACACGCTCGACGCGGGATTTCTCGTGCGGGGCGGTCGCCCGTTCATGACCTTGGGCCTGATGGGCGGCGACATGCAGTCGCAGGGCCACGAGCAGATCATCGTCGATATCGCCGACCTGCACGCCAACGTCCAGCAGGCCGGCGACATGGCACGATTCCGCCACGACCAAGTCTCCGATACGCTGTACCTCGAGGCACCGCTGTACGGCATCGTCGCTACACGGCTGCAGCGCATGGGACACACCGTGAAGCCGTCGAGCCGCGCACCGATGGGCGGCTATCAGGCGATCGAGCAACGACCAAACGGCGCTTACAGCGCCGGCTCCGATTTCGGCAAAGACGGCGAAGCTGTCGGCTGGTGAATGGCCGGTCGGTAAATGCCGCGGCCCAAAGCGACGGCCTAAAGCGCCGAGCGACTGGGCTATATCGGTTGGGACGCTTAATATGCTAAGGCACTGCCCGTTGCGTTGCGCGGGTCGTGAGCGGCGACGCGTTGGCCTCGCGCATTGACGGCGACGGCGTTGGCGATGGAGTCGGCGGGGCCGATTTCGATGTGATACCCCATCGCGCGCAACGCCGTTAGCGTTGCGGAACCGAACGTCTTCGGCTGCGCGTAGACCACATCGGGCAGCCATTGCATGTGCAGGCGCGGAGCGGCGATCGCGGTTCCGATGTCTTCGTGAAAATCGAAAACGTCGCGCACGATGTCAAGCGTCGTCGTGATGATGCGAGGGCCGCCGGCAGCGCCGGCCGCGAGCACCGCGCGGCCCGATGCGTCGGCAACGATCGTGGGCGACATCGACGAGAGCGGTCGCTTGTGCGGCGCGATCGCATTGGCCGCGCCTTGCACGAGCCCGAACATGTTTGCCACGCCGGGTTTACTCGTGAAGTCGTCCATCTCGTCGTTGAGAAGTACGCCCGTGCCGCCCGCTACGAAGCCGCTTCCGAACGTGTTGTTGAGCGTGTAGGTGACGTCGACGGCGTTGCCGTCTTTATCGATGACGCTGTAGTTGGTCGTATTTTTTCCTTCGTGCGAGGCCGACGCTCCCGGGTGGAGCGACGATGACGGGGTCGCGCGATCGATGTTGACCGACGCCCGCTCGGCCGACAGGTATGCCGGGTTCAGGAGTCGCCCGACCGGCGTCTTGATGAAGTCCGGGTCGCCCTCTTGCGTGTTGCGGTCGGCAAAAGCAATCCGTTCCGCTTCGATCTCGTGATGCGCGTCGCGGGTGGAACGAAGCGCTCCCGACGGTGCATCGCCGAGAATTCCCAACACCTCGCAGAGCGCGATCCCGCCCGAACTCGGTAGGGGCGAGGTGACGATCGTAAAGCCGCGATGCGAACATGAAATCGGCGTTCGTTCGAGCGCGCGATAGCCGGCGAGGTCGGCCGCGCTCAGGATGCCGCCGGACGCCCGCGTCGAGGCGACGAAGCGTTGCGCGACCGTCCCGCGATAAAACCCGTCGGCGCCTTTGCTGCGGATCGAGCGTAGCGTTTGCGCCAAGTCGGGCTGGCGCAACACGGCGCCTGGTGCCGAAGGCACGCCGCCGACAGTGAAAATGGACGCACTCGAAGGGAATTTGTTCAGCAGCGAAGCGTTGCTCGACAACAACGCTGCGTCGGCTTCCGTCAGCCGGAAGCCGCGTTGCGCATCGGCGATCGCCGTGTCCATGAGGTCCGCGCGCGAACGCGTCCCGAAATGCTCCCGAGCGTATTCTAAGCCCGCGACGCTGCCGGGAACGCCGGCCGACAACGGGCCGATCGTGCTGCGCCCCGGAACGACGTTGCCGGCGGCATCGAGGTACATCGTGGCCGTCGCAGCAGCAGGCGCCGTTTCACGAAAATCGATGAAGTGCGCCCGGCCGTTCGCGAGCCGCACCAACATGAAACCGCCGCCGCCGAGGTTCCCCGCTGCCGGATACGTGACGGCTAGGGTGTAACCGATCGCAACCGCAGCATCGATGGCATTGCCGCCGGCCCGTAAGACGCGGACCCCCTCTTCGGTCGCCAACCGCTGATCGGTCGAAACCGCGCCTTCTGCACCGGCAGCAGTCGAAGCCGCCGCCGTACGCGGGACGGTACCGACGAATACGAGCGCCAGCGCGAGAATGCTTGAAGTCAAACGCATAACGAGCGATTTTCCTGGCGAACTCCCCTTATCTTTCCGGCCGTCGCTACAACCGCGTTGGGCTCAGCCGCAGCTCGTTCTCCTGCCGGGGCGAACACGTTGTCCGCAGAACGCTACGCGGCATGTTGCGAACGATCGTCCCACTGGGCCTTTTTGCGTTTGCCCTGCTCGGCGCTGTCCCGGTGCTTTCGGGCACGTTCGCGTTACAGAATAGTATCCCGAAAACGAGCGGGCAGCTCATCGCTCGTACGGTACCGAGCGAGCCGCTCGAACGCAACCTGAACTTTTGGATGGTGCCCAACGGCTCATCCGCCATTGTGCGCCGCTATGATATCGACATGACGAAGCTACTGCACTTCGTGATCGTCAGCGATGATTTTCGGACGTTCATGCACGTCCATCCGAGCTTCGCCGGCGGACATTTTGTGCTCACGCAGCGCTTTCCGCGACCGGCGCTCTATCACGTTTACGCTGACGGCGAGCCAAGCGGCATCGGGCAACAGGTCTTTCGCTTTGATCTCGCCGTCGGTTCACCGCGCCTGCACGTAAAGCGAGAGCTTGGGCCGAAGGGAACGTCGACCAGTGCCGGTCCGTATGTCGTCCTCTTCGATCGCGCGACATTGTCCACGAGCGGCGAGAGCAAGCTGACGATTCACATCCGCAAAAATGGGCATCCGGCCCGCGACCTTCATCCGTACCTCGGTGCGCTGGCGCACGTCGTGTTGCTGGACGCCGACGATCTCACGTACGTTCACGCGCATCCGATGCCGCTACGTGCGACGACCATGAAGCCGCCCTCAGGCAACGCGAGCATGTCGGGCGATCGTGCACTGGAGATGGCGATGCCTGCGCTGGCCGCCAGAACCGTGACCACGCCGGATATGTTCGTTCAAGTGGCGGTCCATAAACCGGGGCCGTATCAATTGTGGCTGCAGTTCCGCGGGGGTGGCTCCTTACATGTCGCGCGGCTGCTCCTCACAGCCACGAACGGTCGAAACTAAAATAGATTCCAAAGATACTGATTGTACACTTCGTGGTGGTATTGGACTTCTTGCGCCTTGACGACCGTCCCAAGTAAACGCGGGCAGCGATCGGCGCTGTCTTGTTTTAGATCGGCGTAACGATCTTTGACATCGTGACCCAGCAACGTCGTCGTCCAAGGCGAGCCGCGAAAATGGCTCAATGCGTCGTAGATGTTGTCGGGCAGGTAGCGTTTGGCATGGCGCAGATCCGCGTGCGCGTCGATCGTTCCGGCCAAGCCCGTTCCGAAGACGGCGAGCATGATCATGTAGGGATTGGCGTCCGGTGCGACCGAGCGAACCTCGAGCCGTGCGCTGCGCTCGTTGCCGATCGGAATGCGCACCATCGAACCGCGATCGACCGGCGATGCCTTGATCTGGTTGGGCGCTTCGAAATGCGGATCGAGCCGTCGATAGGCGTTGACGCTGGCGTTGAGCATGAGACAGAGCTCGTTACCGTGCGTGAGGATGCGGTCGACGAATTGCCAGGCGAAGGCGCTCAAGCTCTCTTCACCATCGCAGTCCCAGAAGAGGTTCTTGCCGCCCTTACCGACCGAGACATTGGTATGCATGCCGTTGCCGTTGACGCCGACGACGGGCTTCGGCAGGAAGCTGGCGGTCATGCCGAGCCGCGTCGCGACCTGGCGGCAGATCAGCTTGTAAAGCTGAATCTGATCGGCCGCCGCCACGACTTCCCCGTAACCGTAATTGATTTCGAACTGCGATGGCGCGACCTCGGGATGATCCTTCTCGTTCTCGAAGCCCATGGCGCGCTGCACTTCGGCGACCGTATCGATGAACGTGCGCAGCGGGTCGCCCGGCAGCGAATGATAGTAACCGCCCGTGTTAACGTAGTTGAACTTCCCCGCTTCGTGGTAGCGGCGCTCGGCATCGAGTCCCTCGAAAAGGAAACCTTCGATTTCGTTGGCGGCGTTGAGCGTGTAGCCGTCGTTTTCATAATACCGCGTCGAGAGCGCTTTGAGCTTGCCGCGGATGTCGGCGGCGAACGGCGAGCCGTCGCGGCCCATCACGTCGGCGAAGACGAGAACCTTGCCCGAGCCGAAGATGTCCGCCGGCGCCCAGTAGAAGGCGCTCCAATCGGGCACGAGTCGCAAGTCGCTTTCACGTTGTGAGGTAAAGCCTCGGATCGAGGACCCGTCGAAGGTCAGGTTGTCGCTTGCCCCGAGCAAAAACTTCTTATCGTAGTCGAGCATGTGCAGTCGCCCTTCAAGATCGCTGAAGAGCACGGTCACGGCCTTGATGCGATGCTCGCTTTTGAGATACGCGAGGCGCTCATCGCCGACGCGTTCCGGGGGCACCCGCTCGCGACGCTGCTGCTTCGCGCCGAGATTGAGCTCCTCGAGCTCCGCGTAAGAAAGCCTCAGAAAATCGCGCAGTTCGCTCGGCATCGTACGGAAGTTTGCAGCCCGCTCGGCAAGTCCTCGGACCTCATAGGGG
>JALYUD010000132.1 GCA_030853905.1 Vulcanimicrobiota bacterium | reverse complement strand
GCCCTCCATCGAGCACCGCCGCGACGGCATCCGCCGGGCAACGGCTTCCAGGCGACTCGGGTGACCGGGATGGGGCGTTCACGGCACCGCTTCGATCGCGCCCGAGCTTGCGATCCGCAGCGCCTCGGTAATCGCGTTTTGTGCGGGCCAGGCGGCGCCTTCGGCGAGGAGCGCGTCGAGCTTGGCTGCGGGGAGCCGTTCGTGCAACAGCGCGCGCAAGCGTTCGTGCGTGGTGCGCTCGGTGAACTCGCATTCGTAGCCGGCGGCGCGCATCCGGGCGTCGGCGTAGCCTTCGAGCCGCGCCGCGCAACGGACGTTGTCGCCGAGCGCGGCGGCAAGTGCCATCGTTTCGACGGCAATCGCCGCTGGAATGCCGTCCGGATCGGCCTTCCGCAAGAACTCGAGAGCGGCACGCCCGGCATCGCGTGCTTCGCCGAGGGCATCAACAGCCAGCAGATAGGCGGGTAGGTTGATGAGCAGATCCGTTCTTGCCGACCGGTCGGTCCCGACGGCTGCGAGCGCCTCGCGAGCGTGCGCGATCGCGCGTCGGGTCTCGCTGCGTGCGTGCTCTAATTCGGCGAGCTCGAGTAAGATGCTTGCGTCGTCGGTTTTTAGGGCATTCATGCCGAGACGCACCAAGATGCGGGCTGACAGCGAAGGATCGGCGGCCTCCGGAAGGTGCGCGTACCGCTCCGCGATATCGAGCGCCTCGCGATGGCGCCCCAGCCGCGACCATAACACGGTCGAGACGAACAGTTCACCGCCAAGCTGTGCGTGGCCGTTCGTCGCCGCCCACTCGAGCGCCGATCGGGCGTCGTCGAGCTCGACGGCTAAGGCGAGCACGATCACGTAGCTTGGTCTCGCCTCGAATTCGTCACCCACACGCACGAAAATATCCCGCAGGTAGCGCAGATGACGCTCGGCGCTCTACCGGCGCTCTCCGGCGGCGACTAGCTTATCGCGGGCGTAGGCACGCGTCGATTCGAGCAGACGGTAACGCGTCGTCTCGCCGGCAAACTCCGCGACGATGAGCGACTTGTCGACGAGTGACGCGAGCACGTCGAAGATTTCGAACTCGTCGAGCGTCTCGTCGCTCGCGACGGCCGTGGCTCCCTCGATGGTAAAGCCGTTGACGAAGATGGCGAGCCGCCGGAACAGCCGCCGTTCGCGCTCGTCGAGCAGATCGTGGCTCCAATCGATGAGCGCCCGCAACGTCTGCTGGCGCGGTAGCGCGTCGCGGCTGCCCCCGGTCAACAGGCGAAAGCGCTGATCGAGTCGCGCCCGCAATTCACGTGGTTGCAAGATCGCAACGCGTGCGGCGGCAAGCTCCACCGCGAGCGCGATCCCATCGAGGCGCCGGCAGATGTCGACCACGATCGGCGCCGTCTCGTCGGTCAACGTGAAGCGCTTGTCGGCGACGCGCGCCCGTTCGAGGAACAACCCGATCGCGCTATACAAAGGAGCCTTCTCCGCCGTCAAACTTTCAGCTTCGGCTTCGCTCGGAAGCGTGAGCGACGGCATGCGATAGGTCTGTTCGCCCGCGACCCCTAAACCCTGACGGCTCGACGCAACGATCGCGACCTGCGGCAGCCGCGCAGAATCGCCGACACCGCCGCGGCGGCCGCGTCCACGAGATGCTCGCAGTTGTCCAAGATCAGCAAGCAACGTTGGGGTCGTAGCACGTTAACGAGCGCGGCCAACGGATCGCCGCTATCCGGCAAGGTGAGACCGAGTGTACTGGCGATCGTCGTCGGCACGAGCGCCGGGTCGGCCAGCGGTGCAAACTCGACGAACCACACGCCGTCGCCGCTGCCATCGAGCAAATTGGCGCCGACTTGCAGCGACGTGCGCGTCTTGCCGACGCCGCCCGAGCCGATCAAGGTCACGACGCGATGCGGCGCGATCATCGCCGCGATCTCCGCGGCTTCTCTCTCGCGGCCGACGAACGACGTCAGTTGCGGCGGCAAGTTGTTGGGCAGAAAATCGAGCGACCGCAACGGTGGAAACTCCCGCTGAAGGTCCGGCGCGAGCAGTTGGTAGACTTGCTCCGGGCGAGCCAGATCTTTGAGGCGGTGCGCGCCGAGATCGTGCAAGGTCGCCTGCGCCGGCATGTCGCCCTGGACCAGATCGGCCGTGACGCCCGAGACGAGCACCTGACCGCCGTGCCCGATCGCGAGAAGGCGGGCCACGCGGTTCACCGCCGGACCGAAGTAATCGCCGTCGCGCTCGTCGGCCATCCCGGTATGCAGCGCCATCCGCACGCGCAATCCGTCGACCGCAGAGAAATCCGTCGCATCGAGCGAGCGCTGCGCGCCTCGAGCGCCGCCGCGACGGCATCCTCCGCGCGCGCGAACACCGCGCAAAACGCATCGCCGACGGTCTTGAAGACGCGGCCGTCGTGGTTCTATCGCAGCGCGCATCAGGGCATCGTGCTGCCGCACCGCCGCTTGCATCGCGGCGCGGTCGCGCTCCCAACGTTGCGTACTCCCCTCGATGTCGGAGAACGCAAACGTGACCGTCCCGCTCGGAAAACCAGCGGGCGGACGCGCCGTTGTGTGCGAAGGCAGCGCGCTGCTCACGGTGGGCCGGTTCGCCGCTTTTGCGGCTTTACGCTCTACGAGCACCTCATCGCAAAACGGACAACCCTAGCCACGCGGCTTCGCTTTGGATCACAATGCGTAAGGCGCGCAAACGCTATTACACGAGCAAGGCTTCGGCGACGGCGTGATCCTCGGTCCAGGCGCGGCCTTCGTTCATCAGGGTCGCAAGCTGCTCTTCGCCGAGTGCGTCGCGCAGCGCGGCGAGCATTCTGTCGTACTCGTGGCGTTCGGTGTACTCGCGCAGCGCTTCGAGGGCGGTCAGGCGCGCGTCGACATAGCCCACCAGCCGTGCCGCACGCGTGCGCTCGAGCGCGGCGCTCGCAAATTGTATTTCGGCCTTAGGAGCCGACTCGCCGACGGAGTGCTCGGCGCAATCGCGGCCCCATCCGTGCGCGGCATGAGCGCGCTCGACCTCATCCTCGTGTCGGAGCGCTTCGACGGCGGCCAGATGTTGCAGGACGTACGCGAGATGCACCTCAGACCGCACGTCCCGAAAGAGGTTCAACGCTTCGCGAGCGCGCGTGCGAGCCTCATCGTAGCGCCCCAGCGCCACAAGATACGCCGCCATGTTGCTCAGCTGGATCGCAACAACCCGCGTGTCATTTTGCGAGCGATAACCGGCGAGCGACTCGCCGCCCAGCGCCAGCGCCGCCGACGCGTTGCCATCCTGGAATTCCAGCTCGGCGAGCTGGGCAGCTACGTTGAGTTCGGTTCGCTCGGCACCGCTTGCCTTTGCGGCCGCTAGGGCCTCAGCATAGCGCGTCCGAGCCGCGGCGAAATCAACGGCAAGCTGACGCGCCATCGCGAGAATGAGCAGCACACCTGCGGTCAGTTTGGGAGCGCCTCGCGTGCACGCCACACGGAGAGCTTCATTCAACAACGCCTCACCCTCGGGAATCCGTCCCAGCGCGAGGAGCGCCAGGCCCGCGTACCGCTGCGCGCTGGCGGCACCAAGCGGATCTTCGACGTCACGATAGCGCGTCAGCGCCTGCTGCGCCGAAGCGTAACTTGCCTTGTATCGCGAGCGCGCCGTATCCAGATCGGCTTCGGCAAGGTACAGCTTGGCAACAACCGCTGTCGGCGTCGTTGCGGCGACGGCGTCGAGCGCGGCTCGCACCCAGCGCCGCCCCTCCGTCGCCGCGAAAAACAACCACGCGCGCCGCAGAGCGCCGGTCAGGCGCTGCCCGAGCGGCACATCTTTGGCCGCTGCGAGCGTCCACTCCAGCGCCGCCCGCCAGTTTTCCAGCTCGGGCTCTGCCTGGGCCGACCACGCGCGGTCAGGGGTCGTCTCGTAGGCGCGCTCGAGCTGCTCGGCCAGCGCCAGATACGCCGCCGCATGCGCGCGAGCCACCGCTTCGTATTCGCCACGCTCGGTCAGTTTATCGCGCGCGTATTGCCGCGTCGATTCCAACAGCCGGAAACGCGTACCGCTGCCCGCCGGTTCCGCCTGCACCAGCGACTTGTCCACCAGCGACGACAGCAGGTCGACGATCGCCATCTCGTCGACTGCCTGGGCGCCGTTCCGTGCTTCCTGCGCGCACATCGCGCTGGCGGACTCGAGCGTGAAGCCGCCCGCAAAGATTGACAGCTTGCGGAAGAGCGCGCGCTCGTCGTCGGAGAGCAGGTCGTAGCTCCAGTCGATCAGCGCGCGCATCGTCTGCTGGCGCGGCAGTGCGGTGCGGTCGCCGCCGGTGAGCACGCGAAAGCGCTCGTCGAGCTTCTGCAGGAGTTGCTGCGGCGAGAGCACCTTCACGCGCGCTGCGGCCAATTCGATCGCAAGCGGAATGCCGTCGAGCCGCCGGCAGATTTCCGCTACATCGTGCGCGTCCTCATCGCGCAAGGCGAAGCGTCCGCTGGAGGCCAGCGCGCGGTCGGCAAAGAGTACAACTGCGCCGTACCGTCTCACCGTCTCTGCAGTCAGTGAATCCCCCATCGGCGGCACCGAAAGCGACGGCATGCGATAGACGTGCTCGCCGGCGACGCTCAGACCTTCGCGGCTGGTCGCCAAGACGTGCACGTCGGGAGCGCTGCGCAGAATAGCTGTCATCACGTTGCGCGCTTCATCGATCACGTGCTCGCAGTTGTCGAGGATCAGCAGCAGACGTTTGCGCTTGAGGTACGCGAGCAGCGTTTCGAGCATCGGGTGATTGGGCGTTTCTTGGACGTTCAGCGCCTGCGCGATGACGTTTGAGACTAGGGATGCATCGGAGGTCGGCGCGAGTTCGACCAGCCATACGCCCTCACCTGAGCCGTCGAGCAGGTCCGCACCGACTTGCTGCGCGCAACGTGTCTTGCCCGCGCCGCCCGTCCCGACCAGCGTCACCAACCGGTTCTTCTGCAGCAAGGCCTTGATTTCGGCGACCTCATGATCGCGTTCGACGAACGACGTGAGCTGCTGCGGGAGGTTGTTGGGCAACGCGTCGAGTGACCGCAACGCCGGGAACGTCTCAGGTAAGTCCGGCGCGACGAGTTGGCAGACTTGCTCGGGCCGCGCGAGATCTTTGAGCCGGTGCGCGCCGAGGTCGCGTAGGCTCGTTTGCGGCGGCATCTCGCCTTGCAGCAGACCGGCCGCGGTCCCCGAGACGAGCACCTGACCGCCGTGGCCGATCGCAAGCAACCGCGCGACGCGATTAACGGCGGGACCGAAGTAGTCACCGTCGCGTTCGTCGGCCGTCCCGGTGTGCAGCGCAACGCGAACGCGTACGCCGTCAACGGCAGAGAAATCTTCGGCGCCGAGCGCGCGCTGCGCGTCGAGCGCAGCCGCCATCGCGTCTTCCGGGCGCGCGAACACCGCGCAGAACGCATCGCCGATCGTCTTGAAGACGTAGCCGCCGTGCGCTTCGATCGCCGCGCGCATCAGCGCATCGTGGCGCCTTACGGCATCCTGCATCGCGGCGCGATCGCGCTCCCACCGCTGCGTGCTTCCTGCGATGTCGGTGAAGACGAACGTCACCGTCCCGGTCGGAAGACCGGCGGGGACGGGCGCCGTTTCAGGTGAAGGCAACGCTCTGCTCACGGTGTGCGGTTCGCCGCTTTTCCGGCTTCACGCTCGCTTTGGGTGTTTCAAAATTATTTTGGCTTGAGTTTTTGGTACCGCGGAACAGCCATGCTACGGCGCGACGGCGACCGGCTCGCGGGCAGCGACCGGTTCGCGCGTGGCGACGGGAGGCCCGTTGTACGTCTCGGGGTATTCGCCGGTCAGGCAGCCCAGACACATCTCGCCGCGTTTGCGGGCAACGGCTTTGAGGAGGCCGTCGCGGCTGAGGTAGCCGAGCGAATCGGCGCCGATCTTTTCGCGAATTTGGTCGACCGTGAAGTTGGCGGCGATCAGTTCCTCGTGGGTTGCCATGTCGACGCCGAGGTAGCACGGGTGTACGATCGGCGGTGAGGTGATGCGGACGTGCACTTCGCGCGCGCCGGCGTCGCGTAAGAGCTTGACGATTCGCGGGGTCGTCGTGCCGCGCACAATCGAGTCGTCAACGACGACGACGCGTTTGCCGGCCAAGAGTTCGACGATCGGGTTGAACTTCAACTGCACGCCGCGCGCGCGCATCGCTTGATCGGGGCTGATGAACGTGCGGCCGATGTAGCGGTTTTTGATGAGGCCCTCGACGTACGGGAGGCGGGACTCCTGCGAGTAACCGATGCCGCCGGGAACGGCGCTGTCGGGAACGGCCATCACGACGTCGGCTTCGATCGGATGCTCGCGCGCCAGCTGGCGTCCCATCTCCAGGCGAGCCATGTAGATCGACGAACCTTCCAGCACCGAGTCGGGCCGCGCGAAATAGATGTACTCGAACATGCACAGCGCCCGCGGCCGCGGCTGCGCCATCTTGTCGACGTGCAGACCATCGTTGTCGACCGAGATAATTTCACCCGGTTCGAGTTCGCGGATATACTCCGCGCCGACGGTCGCGAGCGCGCATGATTCGGAAGCGAACATGTAGCCGCCGCCGGCAAAGCGGCCGTAGCACAGGGGCCGCACGCCCCACGGGTCGCGGAAGGCGTAGAGGGCACGCTCCGTCGACATCACGACCGAGAACGCGCCTTCGGCGATCGCCATTACATGGCGAATGCGCGCTACCAGATCGTCGCCGGGCGCCTGGACGATCGCTTTGGCGAGAACTTCAGAATCGGAACTGGCTTGCAAGACCGTCGCGGCGGTTAAGTCATCGCGCAGGGCGTCGGTGTTCGTCAGGTTTCCGTTGTGGGCTAAGGTGACGTCGCCGAACGGGGCGCGTTCGAGTAGCGGCTGCGCGTTGACGACGACCGACGAGCCCGTCGTCGAATAGCGGGTATGGCCGACGGCGATATAGCCGCTCAGCTTGGCTAGGATGTCCTCGTCGAAGATGCTCGAGAGCAGTCCCATCTCGCGGTGGCAGGCGATCGTCGCACCATCGGAAACGGCGATGCCGGCCGATTCCTGGCCGCGGTGCTGTAAAGCGTAGAGGCCAAAATAGGCTTGTCGAGCGACGCTGTGTCCGGGTGCGTAGATGCCGACGACGCCGCACGCTTCGTGCAGAGAGTCGCCTGCTGGGTACGGAGCCTCTGCATCATAGGCTCGTGCCATTACGCCGCTATTCCGCGCTCCTTGAGGTCATCCCCCGACGGGCCGCACGATCGGATGCAATCCGGAACGCAGCCACGTGCTAGTCTCGGTTGCCCGCGCCGAAGATGCGCAACAACGCGAGGAAGATGTTGATCGCGTCGAGGTAGATCGAGGTCGCGAGTTGGATCGCCGTGGCACCCGCGCCGCCTGCACGGATGCGCGCAAAATCGACCAGGACGAGCAACGTAAAGACGACCAGCGTCAGCCACGAGTACACTTGGGGATGCAAAAAGTGGGTGAAAGCGGAGATCAACCCGACGAGCACGAGTGCGATCAACGCGCCGAAAGCGATGCCCGACAAGCGCCGGTAGTCGAAACTGGTCAGCGCCACGATCCCTCCCAGGGCCAGCATGCCGAGCCCCGTGGTCGAGGCTGCGTTGACGACGACCGCCGAGCCGTCGATTCGAGCGTAGGTCGCCACGATCGGCCCGATGCCGATGCCTTCGCAAGCAGTAAAGGCGTAAAACATCAGCATTGAAAGCCCGGGGTTGCGACGCGTGCCCGAAATCGCAATCAAAAATCCGAACCCGACCAGCATCGCCACCAGCGACGCCCCGTACGGGAAGCCGCGCGCCAGGTAGCCGGTCGCAGCTGTAACGACGAACCCGGCTCCGGTTATGCCGAGAACCTGAGACAGGAGCGAACTGCTCGAAGCCACGGGAACGCCGCCGTCGAGGTAGGGACGCTGCTGGGAGCGATACATTACGATGCTCACTACC
>JALYUD010000131.1 GCA_030853905.1 Vulcanimicrobiota bacterium | reverse complement strand
CGGCTCGATTGCGCAGAGCGTGCAGAGCGAAGCGCGGGTGCAGGGCGAGCACGTCACGGCGACCGCGCAGGCCAACTTGGAGGCGTATCGCCGCCAGCTCGTCGATCAGGAACGCGCCGAGGAACAGACGCTCGATCGGGCGCTGGGCGAACGGGCTACGCGCGAATACCGCGCCCGCTCGGACGAACTGGCCCGCAAAGAATCCGACTACGCCTTGCAGTTGGCCAGTGCAGATTCGGCGCAGCGTTTATCACTGCGCACGAAGCTTTCAAATCTGGCCCTCGACGATGCGACGCGAGCCCAAGTCACGGCGCAATTGGCCGCGCTCGACCGTAAAGAGTCCGACGCGGTCGCCGCGATGAAGAACCGCGATCAGATGACGCTGGCCGCGCTCGACGCTCAGCTCCACGCGCAGGTGCGGACGCAGCTCGCGCAACAGGTCGGCACGTTGCGTACGCGAACCGTCGCCAAGCTCAACGCTCGCACACTCCAGACGCGTTCGGAGATCGTCGGGCAAGTCGGCATTCCGGCAGTCGGCGGCGTCGCGCTTCCGGCGAATGCTGGACCCGATTTGCGGCTGAAGCTGCGAAGCTTGCACGAGCGCTTCCAACACGATTTCAATCGCGACGCAACGCAGACGATCGCCCAGTTTCAAAAGACGCGGGCCGATTTGACCCAGCGTTTTCAGGCGCTCGCCGGCGCGGATTCGGCGGACCAACGTAGTGCGAACCGCCAGATCGGCGCATTGCAGAAGCAGCGCGGCGAACTGTACGGCCAGATGGTCGCGCAGATCGATCGCGAGGTCAAAGTGATCGCGCAAAAGCGCGGCATCGCGGTCGTCGTCAGCAACGAAGTTGCGCCGGCGGGCGGAGTCGATCTTACTCCCGAAGCCCAGAAAGAGATCGAGAGCTTACACTAGTGACACTCGTGAAACGTTTGCTTTTTTGTGCCGCACTGCCGCTCGGCGGTGTCCCCGTCGTGGCCTTTACGGGGTGCGCTTCGCAGCCGCCGCCCAGCGTCGCGACGCTCGACGTCGCTCGCATTCAGGCGAACTGGCCGATGTTCATCAACTACAGCAATCAGCTTGCCGCCGACACCGAAGCGATCCAACGTTCGAACGGCTCGCCGCGGCAGAAGCAGCAACAGCTCGATGGTCTGCGCCGCCGTTACGTAGCGATGCAAGACCAAGTGACCGGCGACGTGCGCAACGCCGCAACCCAAGTCGCGAACACCCGCCATCTCAAGCTCGTCGTGACGCGGCAGTTCGTCGGTTACGGCGGCATCGACATCACGCCCGACGTCGAAAAGATACTCAACATCACCGAGAAACCGTCGCCCGGCCCTTGACCCTCGGCGAGATCGCGCAGCGCTTGGGTGGAACGGTGCGCGGCGACGCCGCAGTGCGGATCGAAGGGATCGCGGCCATCGACGACGTCGATGCTGCGTCGTTGACCTTCGCGACCGACGAGCGCTACCTGCGCCGAGCCGTGGGCTCGCGCGCGGCTGCCGTTTTGACCGAGCCGGCGCTGGCCGATGCGCTCGGCTTGCGCGACGGTAACCGCGGCGCTGCAACGCACAAGCCGCTCGTCATCGTCGCCTCGGCGCGCGCCAGCCTCGCGGCCTTACTGGCCGAGCGAGAACCGCCGCGGCCGCGGGCACCGTATCGCCATCCCTCGGCGGTCGTCGACCCGAGCGCGCGGATCGGGCCGGACGTTCACGTCGGAGCACTGGTCTGCATCGGCGCGGACGCGAGCGTCGGCGCGGGCAGCGTGCTGTCGGCCGGCGCGATCATTGGAGCCGGCGCGCGTTTGGGACGCGGCTGCACCGTTGGGGAGCGCGCGATGTTGCTCGCCGGCTGCATTGCGGGGGATCGCGTCGTGCTGCAAGCGGCGGCCGTCGTCGGCGCCGACGGGTTCGGCTACGTCTTTCTTGACGGAGCGTTCGCCAAAATTCCGCAGGTCGGCAACGTCGTGCTGGGCGACGACGTCGAAATCGGAGCGAACAGTTGCATCGACCGCGCTCAAACCGGCGCAACGATGATCGGCGACGGCACGAAGATCGATAACCTCGTGCAGGTCGGTCACAACTGCCGCATCGGCCGCCATTGCGCCTTCGCCGGTTTGACCGCCGTAGCCGGTTCCGCCGTCATCGGCGACCATACGATCGTCGGCGGGGTCAGCGCCATCAACGGCCATATCACGGTCGGCTCGCGGGTGACGGTCGCGGGCAACACGATGGTCTGGCACGACGTTGCCGACGATGCGTTCATCAGCGGTCAGCCGGCCCAAGATCACAAAGCCGAACTGCGCCGGCAGGTTCGCATCCGCAACCTCGACAAGTTGTACGAGCGAGTGAGCGCTTTGGAACGCCGGCCGTGAACGAGCAACGCACCTTGCGCGACGTCTTGGAATTTTCGGGCGTCGGCCTTCATACCGGAAAGGATGCGCGGGTACGCTTGCGTCCGGGCTTTGCCGGCTCGGGGCTGCGCTTTCGCTTGATCGATCGCAACGTCACCTTCCCGGCCCACGCCGAGTACGTCGTCGAAACGCGTCGCGCGACGGTGCTCGGCAGCGGCGATGCGACCGTGTCGACCGTCGAACACTTGATGTCGGCGCTGCTCGGGATGGGCGTCGACAACGCCTTGATCGAAGTCGAGGGTCCCGAGATCCCGGTGATGGACGGCAGCGCGGCCGCCTTTGCCGAAGCGATCGCCAAGACGGGCCTGGCCGCGCAACGCGTTCCTCCGCGCACGTTCGTCGTCGAGTCGCCCGTCGTGTTTCGCGACGGCGATGCGATGCTCGCCGTCGTTCCGGCGGAGCGCTTTCGCATTCGCTTCACGGTCGATTACGCACCGCCCGTCGGCGCGCAATACATCGACGCGCCGATCGAAGCCGACTATTTCATTCGCGAAATCGCGCCGGCGCGCACCTTTGGCTACCTGCACGAAGTCGAAGCGCTGCGCAGCGCCGGCCTGGCGCGCGGCGGGTCACTCGAAAACGCTCTGGTCTTCGCGCCCGACGGTCCGCTCGTGCCGCTCCGTTGGCCGACCGAAGTCGTCCGTCACAAAGTGCTCGATCTCGTCGGCGATTTCGCGCTGCTCGGTGCCCGACCGTGTTGCGAAGTCGTCTCGATCAAGAGCGGCCATCGCCTGCACGCGCTGGCGATCAAGGCGCTGCGCCGCTCGCACGCGACGCATATTTCGGCTGCGACCGGTGCGTAACGGCGTGCGTGCCGCTGCGGGAGCACCCAAGACCGATTCGATGGACATCGTGGCGCTGATGGGGGTGCTGCCGCATCGCTATCCGATGTTGCTGGTCGATCGCATCACCGCGTTTCAGCGCAACAAGTTCGCCGCCGGCTACAAGAACCTGACGGTCAATGAGCCCTTTTTTCAGG
Organism: Vulcanimicrobiota bacterium; assembly: GCA_030853905.1. Classification (GTDB taxonomy): domain Bacteria; phylum Vulcanimicrobiota; class Vulcanimicrobiia; order Vulcanimicrobiales; family Vulcanimicrobiaceae; genus Nyctobacter. The sequence goes on along the minus strand of JALYUD010000131.1, from coordinate 13,116 downwards.
GACACTTTCCCGGCTTTCCGCTGATGCCCGGCGTCTACATGATCGAGGCCTTGGCGCAGTTGGGCGGCACAATCATTTTAGGACCTGACGATTTTCGTCGGCGCATCGCCTTCCTGACGGGCATCGACAAGGCGAAGTTTCGCCGGCCCGTCGTACCGGGCGATCGGCTCGATATGGAAGCCGAGTTGATGCGGCAGCGCTCGGGCATGGGTTGGGTGCGCGCCGAAGCGAAGGTCGAGGGGAAGCTGGCCTGCGCCGCCGAGTTGATGTTTTCCGTCGCGCCGCTCGCCGATTTTCATGGAGACGCGACGGTTCTGCATCCGTGATCCACCCCAGTGCCGTTGTTCATCCACGCGCCGAGATCGGCGAAGGGGCCGAAATCGGCCCCTTCTGCGTCATCGGCGAAGGTGTGCGGATCGGCGCGCGTACGCGCCTTCTGGCGCACGTCGTCGTCAACGGGTACACGACGATCGGCGAGGACAGCGAGATCCATCCGTTCTGTTCGATCGGCGCGCCGTCGCAGGATCGCAAATATCACGGCGAACGTTCGTTCACGACGATCGGCAGCCGCACGATTCTGCGCGAGTACGTTTCCGTGCATCGAGCGACGGGCGCCGAAGAGATCACCTCGGTCGGCGATGATAGCCTCTTGCTCGCGTACGTGCACGTCGCCCACAACTGCCGCATCGGCAATCACGTCGTCATGTCGTCGACGGCGCAATTAGCCGGTCACGTCCACATCGCCGATTTTGCCACGATCGGTGGCCAGACGGGCGTCCACCAATTCGTGCGCATCGGCGAGCACGCGATGGTGGGAGGCATCACGAAGCTGACGCGCGACGTGCCGCCGTACTTTTTGATCGAAGGCAACCCGGCGCAGCCGTACGGGCTCAACATGGTCGGTCTGCGCCGCGCCGAGTTCACGCCCGAAATCGTTTCCGAGCTCAAAGAGTGCTACAAGATCCTGTACCGTTCGGGGCTCAACATCTCGCAAGCCGCCGAGGCGATGCGCGACATCGTCGCGAGCGACCACGGGCGCGCGCTTTTGGCCTTCATCGATACGCGTTCGGAGCGCGGCATCACGAAGTGAACGCTCCCCGCGTCTTCTTCGCGACGGGGGAAGCGTCGGGAGACATGCTCGCCGCTGCGCTCGGAACGGCATTGCGCGAATTCGTGCCGGAGGTGCGTTTGTGCGGCATCGGCGGCGAACGCATGGCGGCAGCCGGTTTCCGCTTGACGACGCGCACGACGGGTTGGGCCAGCCTCGGACCGCTCGCCGCGCTGCGCCGCATTCCCCCGCTGCTCGTCAACCTGTTGCGTCACGCCGTGTGGTTGCGCGCCGTGCGGCATGAGCTGGTCGTGCTCGTCGATTTCGGCGCCTATAACCTGCGCTTGGCGAAAACGCTGCGCGCGTTCGGCTACCGGCGTCCGGTTCTCTATTTTTTCCCGCCCGGAGCATGGCTCGATCGCGCCTCGCAAGCGGCTGCGGTGGCGCGCACGGCCGTGCCGCTCGTGCCGTTCGCGCACCAGCGCGATTTCTATCGCTCCCTGGGCCTCGGCGTCGCGTATTTCGGCCATCCCCTGGCAACGCTCGTGCAGCCGCGTTCGCGTCGTGCAGCGGCGCCCCGCGACGGCGGTACGATCGCACTCTTGCCCGGGAGCCGCCGTGGAGAGATCGAGCAGCATTTGCCGCTGCTGCTCGCGGCGGCGACGCTGCTGTTGCAGCACCGTCCGCAGGCTCGCTTCATCGTCAGCGTCGCGAACGACGAAGCCGCCGGCTATGTCGCGGCGATCTTGCGCGCACGCGGCGTAACGGCCGCCCTGCTGCAAACGGTTCGCGGCAGCGGCGCCGCGTTCGAACGAGCGGACGCGGCTTGGATCGCGTCCGGTACGGCGGTCCTCGAAGCGGCCCTGCGTGAAGTTCCGGCCGTCGCGCTGTACGTCGTCGCGCCCGCGCAAGCCGCGTATGGCCGCCGCATCTGGCTGCGGGACCACCCGTACATCACCTTGCCGAACATTCTGCTCGACCGTGAGATCGTGCCTGAATGTCTGCAGGATGACGCGACGCCGGAGCGGCTTTGCGCCGCCATCGAACCGTTGCTCGTCGACCCCGCCACCCAATTGCGCGAGCTGCGCGCCGTGCGAGCGGCGCTCGGGCCGCCGGGTGCGCTGCGCCGCTCTGCCGCTTTCGCTGCGGCGCTCATGTCCCGGAGCCGAAATGGCGCGACAAGCAAATAGCGGCGCCTTACGGATCTATCACACCTCCGATCTGCACGATCGGCGCGGCTTCGCGCCGCGACTGCGAGCCTTGCGGGAATCCGAACCGGGGCTGCTGTTCGACTGCGGCGATGCGCTGCGCGGCAGCCAAACGGTTTACTACCGTAGCGAACCGATCGTCTCCGAGATGGATGCGGCAGGATGCGATGCGCAGGCGCTAGGCAACCGCGAGTTTCATTATCTGTTCGCGCTGCTGCGCGCGCGCGCGCGACGGATGCGCCATCCGCTCGTCTGCAGCAATCTGGTCGATGTGCGCGGCCGTCCCTTACCCTTCGCTCGGCAACTCGAGTTCGAGCACGGCGCTTGGAAGCTGCGCGTCTTCGCCTTGCTCGTCCCGCAATACCCGGTCGGCAGCCCGTGGGAGCGGGTGTTAGGCTGGCGCTTCTGCGATCCGTTCGACGTCGCGCGCGCCGTCGCGGCGAGCACGGCACCCGACGAGACGCTCATCGTGCTCTCCCATCTCGGTTTGCCTGCCGACCGCAATTTGGCGCGCGCGGTGCCACGGCTCGAGCTGATTCTCGGAGGGCACAGTCACGACACGACTGCCGAGCCCGAACGTGTTGACGACGTGCCGATCGTGCATGCCGGTCCATACGGAGCGTACGTTTCACGGACCGAACTCGAACGCAATGCCGAGGGTCGCGCGCGGATTGCTCGCTTCGAACTCGTCCCGCTGCTGCGGCCGGCCGTTGAACCGGCCGCCGCGGCCGCCTCGTAAGCCTCGTGAACCGCTTACTCTTCGTCGCCAACGGACACGGCGAAAACGCGATCGCCGCCCGCATCGCCGCTGCCCTCGCTGCTGCGGCCGCGCGGCCGCTACGCCTCGAACTCCTGCCGCTGATCGGCGATGGGATGGGATTCGGCGCTGCACCGCTCGCGCTCGTCGGACCGCGTAAGCTGCTGCCCAGCGGCGGCCTCGTCGCGATGGGGAACGTCGTTGCGTTCGGGCGCGACGTGCTGGCCGGATTCCCCGCGCTTTTTGCAGCGCAACTCGCTTTTTTGGGCCGGGCGCGCGGGCGTTACGCCGCCGTGATCGCCGTCGGTGACGCGTATGCTCTGGGCCTCGCCCTGCTCGCCGCCGCGCGGCCGGTCTTCGTCGGCACCGCCAAAAGCGCGTTCGTTGCTCCGTACGGCCCGTTCGAGCGGATGCTGCTGCGGCGCGCCGCGAACGTGTACGTGCGCGACGTTCCCACCGCGCGCGAGCTGATTCGTCACGGCACGCGGGCCGCTGCCCCGGGAAACGTGATCGCCGATCTGGCGGGCGAGGACCAGCCGGCGCGAGCCGGCGCGTGGCTGGGTATTCTGCCCGGGAGCCGCCGCAATGCCTATGCCGACGGCCTGCGCCTGGTCGGCGTGGCACAGGCGCTAGCGGCGCGGCGTCCCACGCTCGGCGGCCTGCTCTCCATCGCTCCGACGCTCGACGCGGAACGCTTTGCGCAGTTGTTGGCGGCCGCCGGCTGGACCCTCGACCTGCGGGCGAATGGAGAGCCGGTCGCCTTCGAAGGCCGTTTCGGCCCGGCACGTTTGGTCGGATGGCGCGGTCCGCTCGGGCCGTTGCTCGCGGCCAGCACGGTCGTCTTGGGACAAGCCGGGACCGCGAACGAGCAGGCGGCGGCGCGTGGCTTGCCCGTCGTTGCGCTCGAGGGGACCGAGGGCCGACGGGAAGATTGGTATCGCATGCGCCAGCGCCGCCTGCTCGGCGACGCGCTGCTGCTGCTCCCGGCGGAAGCGGGCGATGCTGCTGCCGTGCTCGACGGGCTCCTGGGCGATCCCGAGCGGTTGGCTGCCATGGGTGCCGCCGGTCGAAAGCGGATGGGACCGTCCGGCGGGGCGCAAACGATTGCCCGCGGCATCCTTAGCGACGCGGGGCTCGAGCAGCGGTGAAGCGGCCGACTGGGACCGCCGTGGCGCTAGCGGTCTTCTTCGTCGTCATCGGGTTCTATACGTCGCTCGCGTCGCTCTCGCCGACGCCGCCCGTCGGCTACGATTTTGCCGGCGCCCCGACGGCGGCGGCCATGGTCGTGGCCCTCGTCCTGTCGGCGGCGTGGTGCGCTGCCGCCCTGGCTCGCGGTCGTGCGCGGCGCAGCGCCGCACGAACCGCATTGATCGGCTCCCCGTCGTACGCGATGTTGGCGGCGTGGCTCGGTTCAGCAGCGTTGTCGAGCGCTTTCGGGCTCGATCCCGCTTCGGGGTTCGCGGTCGTCGGCATGATGACGCTGGGAGCGCTCTTCCACCTTGCCCTGGTGCGCGATTTCGCCAAGGCGGACGTCGCGCGCATCGTGCTCGTCCCGTACCTGCTCGCCGGGTCGCTGGCCGCGGCTTCGGGGATCGCGATGGTCGTGCTGCGCCGTCCGGCGGCGCTGTGGGCCTACAATCACGGTCGTGCCGCCGGCGTTTTTATTACCGCCAATCAGTTCGCGGCATTCCTAATCGCCTTCATCTTCGTCTCGCTTGCCTGCGCGCTCGCCATGCGGGGGCTGCCGCAACGTCTGGGCGTGGTCGCGGCGCCCCTGGCGGCAGTCGCGCTACTAACGACCTTCTCGGTCGCGGGCCTGCTCGGCGCGGCGGCTGGGGGAATCTTTTACGCCGCCACCCTGGGAGCTCGGCGGCTGGCGATCGGTTGCGCGATCGCCGTGCTGCTCGGGGCCGCGGTGCTGGCCTTACGGCCGGCCGCCGCGCACGATCCGGCCGATCGCTTCGATCGCTTGCGAACGTGGCAAGCGGGAGCCCGCGTCGTTGCGCTGTTCCCGCTGACCGGGGCGGGTCCGATGGCGTACTGGCGCGTCTATCCCGCAGTTAGACCGCCCAGCGGCGACCCTCCGGGCACGTTCGGCGCGCTGCATCCGCACGATGTCTACCTCTCGCTTGCCGGCGAAACCGGCTTGGTCGGGATCGCAGCGTTGCTTTTCGGCGTGGTCCAATTCGTCCGGGCGATTCGGCGCGGGCTGCGCGAGCGAACTCGGAACGAACGGCGCTTTGCGCTCGGTGTCTGCGCCGCTTTGGTCGCCGTCCTCGTGCAAGGGCTTTTTGATACCGTTGGAATCGTCGAGATGACCTTCGTCTGGATACCGTACACCGGCCTGGCCCTGGCGGCGGCGCTCGGTGGATTCGGACTCGAGAACGTCGCTTCTCGGGGCGAGCAGCGGTCGGATCTCGGCCGCAGTACACGAAGGCCGGCCGGCGAGCGACAGACGATTACGATCGACCGCTTGGCGGCCGGGCGCGACGGCGGTAATGCTTTCCTCTCCGCGAAAAGCGCATCGTGATGCGGCGCGACTTGGCCCGGCGACAACTCGTCTGCGGCGCGCTGGCCTTTTGGTCGCTCGCCGCTTGCAGTCCGCATGGCAACGGCGGCGCTCACGGGCCGGCGCCGTCGTCTTCCCCCGCAAGGCCCGTCGTTTCTCCACTGCCCTCGAACCCCGTGGCGCCGCCCTCGGCGTCACCGGGGCCGACGGGCTCGCCGTTGAAGATCACAGTGCGCGGCCGCAAAGTGGGCTCACGCTACATCTTCGTGACCGAGCAAAAAGGCAATCGTAAAGTCTACGTGCTGCGAGCCGATTCGGAGAGCGGCGTGTATTTCGGAAGCGACACCGGGGTCAGCAACTTCGTCAATCCTCACGTCATCTTCTTCGGGCCGCACGGCCAGCGCTTCATCGCCGATGCGCCGCGCGGAACCGCGCTTGAGAAGGACAAGACGATCCGCATGAGCGGCGGCGTGCACGGCCGGACCGCCGACGGCAAGACCCTGTCGAGCGATACGTTGCTGTATGCCGACAGCAGCGAGACCGCGTACGGCGACGGAAACGTCGTCCTCACTTCGCCGTCGGGCGTTCGGCTGGTGGGCGACCGGCTTGTCTGGGACCTGCGCACCGGACATATCGACGTGCGGGGCGCGCAGTGAGCGCCGCGCCGGCAAGGCTGGCGGCCGACCGCTACATCACCCTCGAAGGGCTGGTCAAGCGCTACGGTGCGCGCACCGTCGTGCGCGACGTCAATGCGATCGTGCGGACCGGCGAAATCGTCGGACTGCTTGGTGCGAACGGTGCCGGCAAGACGACGACGTTCTATATGGTCGTGGGGTTGGTCAAGCCTGACGGCGGTCGGGTTGCCCTCCATGGCGACGGCGTCAGCTACGATCTGACGTCGCTGCCGATGTATCGCCGAGCGCGTCTGGGAATTGGGTATCTCGCCCAGGAGAACTCGATCTTCCGCAAACTCTCCGTCGGCGACAACATCCGGCTTATCTGGGAAATGAACGGCGTCGCGCGCAAGGAGCAGGACCGGCGTCTGCCGGCGCTGCTCGACGAATTCGGGCTCTCCCGTTTCGTCGACGCCCGCGGCGACTCGCTCTCGGGCGGCGAACGGCGCCGGGTCGAAATCGCGCGCGCACTCGCGACGGAGCCGGCCTTTCTGCTGCTCGACGAACCATTCACCGGGATCGATCCGATCGCGGTCGCCGATATTCAACTAATGATCCGCCAACTGCGCGAGCGCGGCCTCGGGGTGCTGATCACCGACCATCAAGTGCGCGAAACCCTGGCGATCGTCGATCGCTCCTACATCCTCAACGACGGCGCCATCATCGCGGAAGGCAACGCGCAGGAGGTGTTGGCGTCGCCGGTCGCGCGGGACGTGTACTTCGGCAAAGAGCTGCGGCTGTGACGATCCTCGACCGCTACATGATCGCCGAACTGATCGGGCCGTTCTATTTCGGGCTGTCGGCGTTTACGTTGATCTTCGCCGCGACGACGATCCTTTCGATCGGCCGACTCGTCTCCGAGGAGCACGCGCCGCTCGGGACGGCGGTCGCGTACTTCGGTTGGCAGCTGCCCGAAATCGTCGTGACGGTCGTGCCGATGGCAATGCTGCTCGGCACCTTGCTCGCGCTGCAGCGCCTCTCGGGCGAAAGCGAGATCACGGCCTTCAAGGCGGGTGGCGTCGGCCTCGTGCGGGCGGTCGCGCCGCTGCTGGTCGCGGGGGTCATCGTGTCGCTGATCGCGCTTGTGCTGCAAGAGGGCGTCGTGCCGTATGCCAACGATCGGGCTGTTTTTTTACGCGAAGAAGCGATCAAACGGGTTGGGGCTTTCGGCGGCGGCAGCCACACCGTCATCTCGCAACTGCCCGGGGGCGGCGAGCAAGTGACCTACTTTCGCGGTTACGATGCCACGACGCAAACCCTGCTGTTCGTGACGATCGTCACGTACGGCGCCGACCACAGGCCCAAAGGAATCATCTTCAGCGACCGCGGCCGCTTCTCGCCGCCGACGTGGAAGTTCGAGAACGCGCGCGCCTACGACGTGACCGGCAACGGCGAAACGCAGATGACGCAATATCCCGAGGCGACCGTCGACATCGGCGAAAAACCGAGCCAAATAGCGGACCGCACCACCGACAACAACCGGGAGGCGATGAGCCGTTCGCAAATACGAGAGATCATCGCGTCCGGTCAACTCTCGCCGCAGGAAGTGCGCGCGTATGAGACGACCTATGAGGAGAAGCTTGCGCGTCCGTTTGCGTCGTTCGTGTTCACCTTGATCGCGGTTCCCTTCGGGCTGCGGCCTGCACGGGGGGGCGGTGGGACGGGCCTCGGCTTCGGCCTGGCGGTCGCGGTGGCGTTCGTCTATTTCGTGCTCGCCAGTACGTCGTCGGCGTTCGTTTCGAGTGCGCCCGGGGGCTACGCGCTCTCCGCCGTGGGCGCCTGGTTTCCCAACGTCGCCTTCACCGCGATCGGCGCCGTGCTGTTGCGCCGCGCCGCGAGGTATTAAACGATGACCTGCCTACCGGGGGCGTAATCGAATGGGGCGGATAGGCGGCATCGCGGCCGTCATCTTCATCGTTCTGGTTGCCGGGTTGATCGCGTACCTTGGCGATCGGGTCGGACACTACGTCGGGCGCAAGCGGATGACGCTCTTCAATCTGCGCCCCAAATATACGTCGACGATCGTAGCGGTCGCAACGGGTATGATGATTGCGCTCGTCGCCTCGATCGTCATCCTGTCGACGTCGCCGTACGCGCGCAACGCGTTCTTCCATCTCTCGGAAATCAACAACCGCGTCAACGCGCTACAAGCGCAAGCGGACGCTCTCGTCAACCGCGTCCGTAATACGAACGTCGTGCTGACCCGCGGCGAGGTCGTGTACAACTACTTTCTGATCATCAAGCCGACGGAGAGCCCGGCTCAGCAGCTTGCTGCGCTGTCCGCATTCTTCGACGCGTCCGTGGCGGCGATGAACCGCAGCTACGTCCCGGCGGGGTTGCGGCCCTTTACCGGCCGTGCGAGCCACCCGGCCATCCAGAAGAAGCTGAGGTCGGCGCTTGACGACGAGACGACGCAAGGCTTCTTGCTGCGCGGGCCGGTGCTGGTGCTCGCACTCGCCGACGAAAATCTGTTCGTCAACGATGCGCTGCATTTCGGCATCAAGACCTACGCGGATCAACAGATTTTCGCCGCGGGTCAGCCGATTACGAGCGTGGCCGTCGACGGCGGAACGCCGATCGTTCCGACCGTCGCCTACGGTCAACTGGCGGTCGCCATTCGCGAGATCGCGATCGAGCGGGGCATGCCGCCGGCCTTCGCGACGGTCGTTCCCGCGCTAAGTGATGCCGAAGTCAAGACGACGCGCCGGACGATCATCAACGGCCATGGACACTACTACATCATCGCCCGCGCGCGCGGGAACGTTCTGCCGCAAACGACGCAGATTCCGGTCATCTTCGACCTGAGCCGCAATCCGCGATGACCGACGGCGCAATACTCGGCATCGATCCGGGAACCCGCAAATGCGGCTTCGCCGTGCTCGAACGATGCGGCGCGCCGCCCTTGGAACTCGGGATCGTGCCCACGGAGGAACTCGGCGCGGCCGTCGCGCGGCTGATCGTCGCGTACCCCGTACGGGCGGTCGCGCTCGGCGGGGGCACCCACACCGCCCCGGTCAAGGCGATCGTCCACGGCTTCGGTCTTCCGATCGAAGTCGTCGACGAACGCGAGACGACCCTTCGTGCGCGGCGCCGCTATTTCGAGGCAAACCCGCCGCGCGGCTGGCGGCGCCTTGTCCCACGCGGGATGCTGCTGCCGCCGGTGCCGATCGATGATTTCGCCGCCCTCCTGATCGCCGAACGCCTCATCGAGGCGCAGTCCACGTAAGACGTCGAGCGAAGCGGGAAGCCGAACCTGCTTCAAGGCCGTGTAGCGCAGAGAAGGCGCAAAAAGCGCGAAGGACTTCGCTCCCAGGCGCGATAACCGAAAGGCTCCTGCCGTCCGGAGGAGTTATGCGCCGTCTGGCTGTCGTCGTCGCTGGCCTTTTCATGGCCCTGGCGATGGCGCGCGGATCGGCTGCAGACGCCACGCCCTTCTCCGACGTCCCGGCCTCGCACTGGGCCTATCAGTACATTCAAAGTTTGGCCGCCGACGGACTGATCGACGGGTATCCCGACGGTGAGTTCAAAGGCGACCGGCCGCTGTCGCGCTATGAGATGGCGGTCGTGGTAGCGCGTACGCTCGCGAAGCTGCAAGAGAACGAAGGCAAGGGCGCCTCGCGTGCCGACCTCGATAAACTTCAGAAGTTAATCGATGCGCTCAAGGATGAACTCGACGCGCTCGGCGTGCGCACCACGAGCGTCGAAGATTCGCTCGGGGCGCTCGACCGGCGCACGCAGTTCGCGCAATCGGTCGCGCTGCACGGCGTCTTTCTTCCGAACGTCACCTTCCGGCAGCAGCTCGTTATCCCCAAGACGATTGCCAACACGACGGGGACCCCGGTGACGACATACTACGGCGCGGTCGTTCCCGGCCCGGCGAATCCGTCCGCGCCGGCCGTTGCCGCAGTCGATCCGTTCGTTACCGCGTTCCTGACCACCGACGACTCGAACGATCCGCTGACCCAAGCACCTTCCGGCATCCAGATCCATCAGGACAGCCGCTTTTCGCTCGCGTACGCCGTCAGCAACAACCTGACGGTATCGCTGCCGGTGCACATCCTCAACTTCGAATACGGCGGCGAGTTTGCGCAGCAGGCGAAGCTCGATCTCGAGCCCGGCGTCGATGTGGCGATCGCGCACGCCGGCGCCATATCGAATCTCGATCTCGCCTTCGGCATCGTCGACGACATGCAGTCGTCGCGCACGGGACTCGCTTTTGAAGCGCCGGCCGGCTATGCGGGCTTGACGCCGTACGCCGAACCGTATCAGCCTTTCCAGAAAGGCGTTTCCGTCAAAGGCACCGTCGCGGAAGGGACCTTCGGGTTGACGGACTTTCAAGGTTCCTTCACGCGGCTCGACGACACGTTGTTCGATACGCAGCCGGGCGTCGTCGACCCAAGCGTCCTGCCGTTCCAAGCGAATCAATACTTTCTGCCGATCGTGCCGCCGCAGTCGACGTTTACGCAAACCGGTGCCGCGCTGCACACCGACACCTTCGCTTCGGGCAGCGGTACGCTAGAGCAAGTCTATCTTTCGCAGAAGGCGCAAGACGGCTCAGTCTATGTCTCGGCGTTCAATGGTTCGGCCGCGAACGCGCCGGCATTCACGTACAACGACGCCTACAATCTGGTCGTGTTCGCGACGCCGCTGCCGCCCGGTTCGACGGTCAGCCTGACGTATCGCGGGCTGTCGGTCAATTTTAATGCGGCGCAGCAAACCTACATGGTGCATGCGCGCGCGAACCAAAGCTTCAAGGGGTTGCCGGGCGTCGAGGTCGGCTTGACGTTCAATCGCATTTTCGGCTTCGATGATGCGGTCATCTCCGGCAGCGGCGCCGACGCGCTTTCGCAAACGTACGGCGCGGCCGTCAACGCCGGCGGCGATGTGAGCGATACGGTGCTCGGCATCGATTTTCAGGCGCCGCTGTCGTTCTTCGATGTGCCGCTGGGCGAAGCGCCGGTGCTTTTCGGTGAAGCCGCGGACAGCTCGTTTTCGCCGGACTACCGGACGATTGCGACCCGCGGCGACGCGGCCGGCCTCGTCGGGCTGCGCCTGCCTTTACGCGGGGTCGAGCTCTCGGGGCAATACCAAAGCGTCGGCACGAACTTCTTCGACGGTGCGCCGTTTCGCTATTACGGTAACGCGCCGGCTCTGTTTGCCGGCTACGAAGCGCCGTATTTTCCGGACTTTTTCGGTTTCGCGAACAATGTGGGCATCAATCGCCAGTTCGATGCGCAGTTCACGCGTCTAGGACGTCCCAGCCCCGATGCCGCGGGCAATCCGAACCTGACCTTCATCTTCCCGATGTGGAATCCGCTGCGCGCGACGGGCCCCGAGTTTTTCTCGGCGTTCGCTCCCAATACGCGTGGTCCGACGGCATCGCTGCAGGCGCCGGGCCGCGTGGGTCCCGTTGGGTTCACGCTGACCGGTTCGTATCAGCACCTCTCCGAAATTACGCCGGGCAGCGCCGGATCACCGTACTTCGGGCCGCGTTACGTGCCGACGCAGCTCGAACGCTCCGAGACCTACAGCGTCGGCACGGCCCTACGATTGCCGGTGTTCGGACAGCAGCTGACCACGAACATTTCAGGAACGTACGAAACGCTCAAGCGTCCCGACTTCGGGTTGCAGCAATACTACCCGATCGATCCGGCGACACAGGGCTTCGACCTCGCTTCCGTGCAGGCCGCAAACGGTGCGTTTCCCACAGGCGGCAATTTCGGGGGCGGCGGCAGCCAGGTCGGCTTCTATCCCAACTACGTCAACGTGCGGCGCATCGCGTTCAGCGCGGCCGCCGCCCTTCCCCTGACGCGCAGCCTCACCCTCGGCGGCTCCTATTCGACGCAGCGCTACGGCGGCTCGTACGGGACGACGCTCACTCAGAACATCTCCGAGCGAAAAGACTATTACACCGGTTCGCTGACGTACGCAATCCCGAAGACCAACTCGTCGGTGACGTTCTTGACGCGCCGCTACAACTACATCGACGACGTCGTGCCCAATGCAAACCTCGGTGAGAATCGTCAAGACATCAACTTCACCGTCCGCTTTTAACCGAATGCGCGGGAGCCGCGTCGCGCAAAGCCTCGCTGTTATCGCGTGCATCATCGCGTTTGCGGCGCTGGCGGCGCTGCAGGTTGTCGGGTCGCTGGCGGTGCGCGCGGACGCGGCTCGCGGTTCTTGGGTACGCTCGATTTCCGCGAACGTCGCGCGTAAGGTCGCGGCCCTGCCAGCGTCGGTTCCGCTGGACGGAACAGTGCGGCTGGTTCTGGCCCGTGCGGCCTTCGCGCGTGGCGATTTCGCCGCGGCTCGCACGCAGCTCGCAACCCTTGCGCCTTCGCACGATAAACTCGCGCTGGAAGGGCAGCTGGCGCTCGTCGCCGGCGATTCGGTTGCGGCGGCGCGCGACGCTGCTCGTGCTCACGACCTGGGAACGCTCGGGCAGGTGACGGATCTGTTGGTCGCCCGTTCGGATTTCGCACGGGCGCTTACCGTGCAGCGTGCTGCGATCGCGCAGCTGCGCAGTGATCCGACCGAAGGCGATGCACTCGCCGAGGCCCAGTTTCGACTGGGCCGGCTCGAGGAGATGACCGCCTGGCGGTACGCGGTCGGCTCCGGGGTCCGGCGCGCCCACGAGCGCGCTTCGCTCGACGCCTACGTGCGCGCGGCGGCGGCGGGGCCGTTCGTCGAACGCTATCTGCTCGCACTTGCCGCGCAGGCACTCGACGTCGGGCGTTACCGCCTCGCGGAAGCGACGTACGAGCGTGCCCGCAGCGTCTCGCCGAGCAGCGCCGACCCGTACGCCGGGCTCGGCGATCTGGCCTTGCGCCGCGGCGACCGCCCCCAAGCCGCGCGTGAGCTGGCGCGGGCACAGCGGCTCAATCCCGATTCGGCAGCCGTGCGCCGGCTCGCGCAGGCGC
>JALYUD010000120.1 GCA_030853905.1 Vulcanimicrobiota bacterium | reverse complement strand
GTCAAACTCTGCACGTCGATCAGTCCGCTCGCTTCCATCGTTCGCAACTGCGCCCAGGTGTTGTGATGTTTGCTCGTCGTTTTTCCGACGTAGTTCGTGTGCACGAACAAGGTGGCCGGGAAGCGGTGAGCGCGCAGCAGCGGATAGGCGTAGCGATAGATGCCCGAACCGTTGTCATCGAACGTTAGCGCGAGCGGCTTCGAAGGGACCGGCGTTCCGCGCACGAGATGGTCGCGCAGCGCCGCCAGCGTGATGACGTGGAACCCGCCATTCGCGATGCGATCGAGCTGGTCCGCGAGCGTCGCCGTCGTCGTGTCGAACCAGACCTCTTTGTTCGGCAGCACGTCGTGCCACACCAACACGGCGATGTACGGCGTGCGTCCCTGCGGCACGATCTGCGGTAAGGCGCGCGGCGCGGCCGCCCCGCTTTCGCCGCAGGCTGCGAGCAGTGTAAGCGACATCAAAAGCGTACGAAGGAAGCGCATCGCAAAGGGAGTTGCGGCGATTACCGCGCAGATTCCCCGTATCGGATGAGGGTATCTCGGCGCCCGGCGCTCGTTCTCGTCGGCGTCGCCGCGCTCGTTGCGCTCGCGGCCGGTTTGATCGTCGGCGGCCGTCTCGGCGACGTCGCATATCTCGCCTACGTGCGTCACCTTACCGGTCTGCGAATCGACGCGCGCCACGTCGAGCGCGATGGTAACGCGTACGTTCTCGGCGCAATGACGGCATCGAGCGCCGACGGCAGCCTCGTCGTCAGTGCGCCGCGAGCGCGTATCAGTTCGAACGGTGCTGACGCCGCGATCGAACTCGAGCGGCCGAGCATCGTGCTGTCGCCCACGCGTTATCGCAGCAGCGCCGCTGCTCACCTGCGTTTGCCGAACGGCGTGACGCGCTTGAGCGTCCATGATGGAACGATCGTGGTGACCGGCGGCGACATTCCCGATCCGGTTTTGACGTTCACCGGCGTCGGCGGTCAGGCGCGATTGTCGCCGGAACTCACGCAGTACGATGCCGGCATGCAACTCGTCGACGGCGCGCAACGCGACGAGATCACGGGACATGCGGACGCCGGCGGCGCCGTGTGGAAGGCGGCGGCGCTCCCGCTCGAACCGCTGGTAGCGTTCCTCCCGGACGATGCGCCGCTGCAACTACGCGGCGGAGAGCTGCGCAACGTCGAGCTCGATGCCGGAAAAGACTTGCGGGTAACGGCCCATCTCGATGAGGGATCCGCTGCGTTCAATTCGCATGCGCTGCGCGGATTGCACGGCGACGTGGCGCTCGCTGCGGGCGGCATCGGGTCGCGCGCGCTTGCGGGTGAACTCGACGGCGTCCCGTTCGACGTCTCGGGCGAGGTCCACGACCTTCCCGACCATTGGTGGATGGCCGGCTCGAAGGACCTCGACGGTCTTGGAGTCTTGCTCGCCAAGATTGCGAATGAGCCGCGCCTACGTTCGATCCGCTTGGAAGCGACCGCGCCCGGTCTCCAATTCGCGCAGTACGGGCTCGCGAGCGACCATGGGCCGCTGGCGATAAGCGTACTCTCGCTCGATCCCGCCGAGCGAACCTTGCGTTTCGACACCGCGATCGCCCAAGATCATGTCACCTCCGGCGGTGAACGAACGTCGGCGATGAGCGTGCGCACCGGTGCAATCGCCGGGGTGAACGGTGATTACTTCGACATCGGGCGCACGTATGAACCGCAAGGAATGCTCGTCCGCGACGGCGTGCTCGTGCGCGGCCCGACCGACCGCGCGGCGCTGGCGATCGATCGCGACAATCGCCTGACGATCGCCGAGTTTCGCATACGCGGTGAAGTGCGTACGGTCCATGGTACGATGCCGCTGACCGAAGTGAACGATTGGCCGCCGGGCGACGTCTGTTTGATCACGCCCGCATTCGGTCCGACGTTGCCCGCCTCGCCCGGGCGCACGTTTGTCGCGCTGCAACCGCTGGGCAATGCAGACGGTACCCGTTTTCGCGTGACCGATGTCGTGTCGATGAACGCGCCGACGAAACCGCGCTTCGGCATTGCCATCGGGCCGCTCGTGCACACGCCGCTTCCCAAAGTCGGCGCAACGGTTACGGTCAGCTACGCGCTCGAACCGCACGTCGCCGGTATCGTCGCGGGCATCGGCGGTGGTCCGATCCTGCTGCGCGACGGTGCCTGGTTCGAGGATCGTCACGCTCCCGCGCCCGACGAACGCGATTACCGCTGGCCCGTCATCGCGCTGATGCGCACCGCTGACGGACGCTTGATGTTCGTCGCCGTCGATGGACGCCATCCTGAACGTTCCGTCGGGATGACTCGCCCGGAATTCGGGCGGCTGCTGTTGCGCTTGGGCGGCGTCGATGCGATGGCGCTCGATTCGGGCGGTTCGGTCACCTTGGTGTCGCGCGCGCCCGGCGATGCGAATGCGAGCGTGCGGAACGTTCCCTCCGACAACAGCGCTGAACGCTGGGTCTCGGACGGCCTCTTCCTTTACAGTAGCGCGGCGCTGCCGACGATCGTGCCGATCGCGCACGCACCGACCCCGCTTCCCGAAGTGCGGCCGTCGCCGTGATCGCGCCGTCGCTGCCGAGCACGCTCGCGCCGCCCGCTCCCTTTCCGCTCGTCGTCGCGCAAACGTTGACGCAAGAGGTCTTCGCACCAGGGATGCGGCGCGCGACCTATCGCTTGACGACCTCAGGCGGCCCGCTCATCATCAACGTCGTCGCGCTCGACCTCGGCGTGCCGACTGTTCGGCTCGGCGTCGTGACCGCGCATGACCGCCTCGTGTCACCAGGCGAAACGGTTTCGTCGATGGCGCAGCGGACGGGGGCCGTGGCGGGCATCAACGGGGACTACTTCGACATCGGTCAGACGAACCAACCGCAGGGCGTCGTCGTTCGTGACGGCGAGCTGCTGCGTACGCCGTCGCAGCGCGTTGCGCTCGACGTACGGCGCGATCGTAGCGTGCACGTGGAAAACGTCGCCATGCACGGCACGGTAACGTATGGGAGCGCGAGCGTTCCGTTAACCGGCGTCGACGAGTGGCCGCCGCAAGGGGGGGCCTCCGTGATCACCGCTGCGTTCGGTGCGATGCGCGCGGCACCGGACGTCTTGGTGGCGACGCTCGTGCCGGCGGATACCGCCCACGATGCCGGCGCGGTCGCGGGCGTGTATCGCGTCGCCGACATCGCTCCGGCGAACGCACCGCAAACCTCGCACGGTACGTTGCTCGGCTTTGGCCCCGCGGCGCAAGCAAGCGCGTCGCCGCCCGCGAGCGGCGACGACGTGACCCTCGCCTTGACGATGGCGCCCGCGCTCGCCGATGTCGCATGTGCGCTCGGCGGCGGTCCGTTGCTCGTGCAGGATGGACGGCCCGTCGACGATCCGAACGCGCCCGCGCCCGAAGAACGTAACGTACGGCTTCCCGTATCCGGCGCTGCGACGCTGGGTTCGGCGCGAACCCTACTGCTGGTCGAAGTCGACGGGCGCAACGGCGCGTCCTCACTCGGCGTCACGCGTCCGCAGTTCGCGGCGTTGATGGTCGGGCTCGGCGCGAGCGATGCGATGGCGTTCGATTCGGGCGGTTCGGCGACGCTGGTGGCGCGGCAACTCGGCGACGCGGCGGTCAGCGACCTCGGCGCGCCGAGCGACGGCGCCGAGCGGCGCGTTGCCGACGGACTGTTCGCTTACAGCGACGCGCCGCTCGGTTCGCCGGCGATGCTTGTGGCGCGGCCAGCGG
>JALYUD010000112.1 GCA_030853905.1 Vulcanimicrobiota bacterium | reverse complement strand
GTCGTAAACTCAATGCGCCTACGCGGAATCTACGCCTAAAGCAAACGCTCAAACGCCAGCTGTGCCTTCCTCAAGAAGCGTGCGTGTCGGTCCATTGCTTGAGCTCGACCAGCGTCGTCGCTAGGCTGCCTCCCGCGGGCGTGAGCTCGTAGAGAACGCGTAGCGGCGGCCCGGGGTCCACTCGTCGGGCGGCCAGGCCCTCCGCATCGAGTTCCCTCAGTCCGGCGCCGAGCATGACGTCGTCGAGGCGCGGGAGCCCTGCAAGCAACTCGTTGAACCGGCACGGTCCATCCACGAGACTGCGCAGGATCGCACTGTGTTCGTGCATTCCGAGGGCAGCAAGCGTCGCGAGGAGCGAGGTCAATTCGCCGCTTCGCTGGTGCGTCATTACCTCTGGTATCGGACGCATCGGAGCGATCGCCGCAGCACCGTAGTCGATAAGTGCCGAAACTCACACCGCCCAGCGGATCGCACGACTCCTAGTGTCCGAAGTCACTTGGCATTGCCGGCGCAGCGATACGTTGCGCGCGGCGCTTCCCGGCTACAAAAAGGCCTGTTCCGCGTGGTAGGAACTGCGTGAAAGCGGGCTGCTGACGACCTGCCGGAAGCCCTTGCCGATGCCGACTGCGCGTAAACGCGCGAACTTGTCGGGCGTCACGAATTCGACGACGTCCAAGTGACGTTTACTCGGTTTGAGGTACTGTCCCATCGTGAAGATGTCGACGCCGACGGCGCGAGCGGCGTCCATCGTTCCCGCGATCTCGTCTTCGCTTTCGCCGAGACCGAGCATCAGCGAGGTCTTCGTAAAACGCACTTTGCCGCTACGCTTGGAGTGTTCCAGCACGCCGAGCGACTGCGCGAAGTTCGCGCGCTTGTCGCGCACACTCGACTGTAGACGCGGAACCGTTTCGAGGTTGTGAGCCAGCACTTCGGGCTGCGCGTCGAGCACGACGTCGAGGGCGGCGTGATCACCCGCGAAGTCGCCGGTCAACGTTTCGACTTTCGCAGCGGGCGACAGCTTGTGAATCATGCGCACCGTGCTCGCAAAAATTGCCGCCCCACCGTCGGCGAGATCATCACGGTCGACGGCGGTTAGCACCAGGTACTGCCACCCGAGATCGCGCACGGCCTCAGCGACGCGTTTGGGCTCGAGCCAGTCGACCTCTCCGCGCGGGCTCCCGGTCTTCACGTTGCAGAACCGGCACCCGCGCGTACACGTGTCGCCGAGAATCATGATCGTCGCCGTACCGGCGCCCCAACACTCCCCAATGTTCGGGCACATCGCTTCCTGGCACACGGTATGCAGATCAAGCTTTTTCACATCCCGCTTGAGCCGCTCGTAATTCTCCCCGTGTGCCAGCGTGACTTTCAGCCAATCGGGCTTGCGTGGTGGGTTGGTAAGGTCGATCATCCGATCTCGCGACCTGCTCGGTCCCATTTTTCCGCCGCGGTCACGCAACGCGCTCAACTTTTCGATAATTGAAGCGCCGTTCAAGCGCTGCAACGATGGCGTAGCGCCCTTCGCCCCACGTGGCGGTCCGCTGTAACTCTTCACTTACCGACGTGATACCGAATTCCGGCGTGCCGCAGGGCGTGATCAAGCGATCGTAATCGAGCGCTGTGCACACATTGAGGGCGAGGCCGTGCATCGTCGTCATCTGCTTGACTGCTAAACCGATCGCGCAGATGGCTTTGCGTCCGACGTAGACGCCGCGGTGTTCGGAGCGCCCGTGCGCAGCGATGCCCAAGGTGGCGAGCGCGTCGATCACGGCGAATTCGAGCGCAGAAACGAACGGTTGCACTTCACGGAAGCGTGGCAGCTTGACGATCGGATACACGACGACTTGTCCGGGCCCGTGATAGGCCGCATCGCCGCCGCGTTCCACTTCGACGAAGTCAACGCCGCGGGCCGCGAGCAGTTCCGCAGGAACGAGCATGCTTTCACGCTTAGCTTTGCGTCCGAGCGTGATGACCGGCTCGTGTTCGACCACGAGCCAGGTGTCAGGCTCCTGCCCGCGCGCGACGCGGTCGTGCAGGTCGCGCTGAAAGGCCAGCACCTCGCGGTACGGCCGCCTCCCCAAATCGATCACACGAACCGACGTCAATGCGTTCTCCGAGTTACGAGGCCACGTGGTCGCCCATGCGATCTCTCTTGCGCGGCCGCGAAGTGCATGCCGCTCGTTTGACGCCTATCGGATGCGTGACACTTATAACGCCGCTCGCCGAAAAGCATGGCACTCGTGCGGCGCCCGTCGAACGCATGGTGACTCATCCCGCCGCGACCGGGGCCTTCGCGGGCGGGGGCGGTTTCGGCTTGGCATTGACGACGTGGATTGCTTTGAAATGCGAGGCTTCTGCGGCGTCCATGATCGCTTCGGTCAGCGTGGGATGCGGATGGATTGAGAGGCCGATATCTTCGAGGGTCGCGCCCATTTCGAGGGCGATGACGCCCTCGCCGATCAGCGATTCGGCCTGTGGCGCGACGATGTGCATGCCCAGCAGAAGATCAGTCTTGGCATCGCCCACGAGTTTGATCAGACCGTCGGACTCATTCATCGTGCGAGCGCGGCCACTTGCTGCGAGCGGAAATTTGCCGATGCGTAGCTCGTAACCGGCGGCCTTGGCTTCCTCTTCGGAAAGACCGACGGTCGCAACCTCGGGATCGGTGTAAACGCAGTTGGGAACGGCAATCGGATCGTAGGCGGACGAGCGGTCACCGCCGATCACTTCCGCGGCGACGACGCCCTCCTTCATCGCCTTGTGGGCGAGTAATGGTGCGGAGCTAACGTCGCCGATCGCGAATATCCCGTCGATGGACGTCCGGCGCTGCGCGTCGACACCGATGAAGCCCTTCTCGTCGGTTTGCAGACCGGCGGCAGCAAGATTGAGATTATCGGTGACGGGGCGCCGGCCGACGGCGACGAGCGCCATCTCGAATTCGCGCGCTTCGTCTTTGTTGTTCGTGAATTCGCCGTTGAGCGTCGCCTTGACGCCGCCGGCAGTCTTCGCGAGCGAGACGACCTTCGTGCCGAGCGCGATCTCGACGCCTTGTTTCTTGAGAATGCGCGCCATTGTTTTGGCGATCTCGATATCGGTGCCGGTCAGGACTTGCGTCATCATTTCGACGACGAGCACCTTGGCACCCAAGCGCCTGTACACCGTTGCGAACTCGAGACCGATGACGCCGCCGCCGATCACCAGCAGCGACTTCGGAATCTTCTTCAGACGAACGGCGTCGTCGGAGTTGATGATCGTCTCACCGTCGCGCGGCCACGCCTTCACGTCGACCGGCGCGCTGCCGGTGGCGATCACGACCGCCTCCTTCGCTTCGTACGTCTCCGTACTGCCGTCGCGTTTCTTCAGAGCGACGCGTTTGGGCCCGGCGAACGACGCCTCGCCGTACGCGAACGTCACGTTGTTCGCTTTGAAGAGCGTGTTGACGCCGCCGACGTTCGCTTTGACCACCGAGTCGGTGAATGCGGCCACGCCTTCACGGTCGATTTCCGGCGCAGCCACTTTGAGACCGATCTTATCGGCTTCGCGGATGTGACGCGTCACTTCGCCGACGTGCAGCAGCGCCTTGGTCGGGATGCAGCCCCAGTTGAGGCAGACGCCGCCGACCTCGTCGCGGTCCATGCACACGACCTTCTTGCCGAGTTGTCCGAGCCGAATGGCCGCATGATAGCCGCCTGGCCCGGCGCCGATGACGATTGCGTCGACCGCAGTGTCCGCCAAGTTCGAAACCTCCAAAGAGCCTAACCGCCGAGTTCAACCTTCAGGTTGCCTCGAGCACGACCGAAACCCTGGACTTCGACGCCCAGCCGCTGGGCAGCGGCTTCGGGAACGGCCGTTCTGCCGTCGTCGTCAGTCGACGCAAATGGTCGGCATACCGGCCTCTCTAGGAGGCTGTCGACTTTGTCCGACAGCCGACGACGGGCGGATCGGCCGAAGGCCGAACGCAACAGATTCGACGAAGTCGAATCCCTTGGAAGCTCGCACGGTTAGCAGGACGGAAGCGCTGCAACGTCGCGAGAACACACGCCAGGGATGCGTGATGTCGGCTGGCCCGCGGCGATTCCGGTCGTCGACCGGAATAGCATCGTGCCGCTCTATCAGCAGATCTACGAAAACCTGCGCGAGTCGATCTTGGCCGGGACGCTCCCCGAGGCGACGCGCTTACCGCCCGAGCGCGCGCTAGCGCAACGGCTCGGCGTCAACCGGAGCACGGTCGTCCAGGCTTATCGGGCCCTCGTTAGCGACGGCCTGATCGAGCAGCGGGTCGGGTCCGGCTCGCGGGTCGCGCCTTCAATCGGACAACCGTCGCGTACGGCCGACGTGCCCTGGTGGATCACCCTGCCGCCCTGGCACGTGGGAGCGTTTCCGCAAGTCCTCGGCGAACTCGCGGCCACCTTTCACGGCGGACGAATATCGTTCGTACAAGGCGTGCCGCCGATCGAACCGTCGCCGCTGCGAGAGCTCGCGCAGTCGTTCGCGCGCGTCGCGGGCGATCCGGACTACGTGTTGTCCTACGGCGACTCGGAAGGCCACGCGCCGCTGCGCGAAGCGATCACCGCGCGCATGCGGGCGCGCTCGTGTCAAGTCGATCCGCGCGACGTCCTCGTGCTGACCGGATCGACACAAGGCATCACGCTGGTCGCGCAATCGCTCGCCGAGCCGGGGGACGAAATCATCGTCGAGCAGCCGACATACCCCGGCGCGCTGCAAATCTTCGCGATTGCTCGACTGCGCGCGATTCCGGTCGCCGTCGACGACGGCGGGATGCGGGTCGATCATGTCGAGGAGATCCTGCGCACCCGTCGCCCACGGTTCATTTACACGATGCCGTCGTTGCACAATCCGAGCGGCGTCATCATGACGAGCGAGCGTCGCGAGCGCCTCGTGACCGTCGCCGCGCGCGCGCGCGTACCGATCGTCGAAGACGACCCGTACGGCGTCCTCGCCGGAGCGCCCGCGCCTCCGCTGGTGGCGCTGGCGCCCCAATCGGTCATCTACCTCAGCACGTTCTCGAAGACGATCGCGCCCTCGTTGCGTCTAGGCTGGTTGACCGCACCGCGCCCGATCTACGAGCGGCTGCTGCTGCGCAAGCAGTCCTATGACATGGCGACCAGCCTCTACGTGCAAGCAGGCGTTTGTGATTATCTTGCGCGTGACTACGATGTCCACGTGCGGCGGCTGCGCGACGAGCTCGTCGCTCGCCACTCGCTCGCGCGTGCAACGATCGCGCGTGCTTGGCCGAAGACAATGCGCGTCGCACCTGGTGCCGGCGGATTTTATTTGTGGATCACCGCCCCGCGCGACATGCGTGCCCGTGCCCTCCTCGACGCCGCCGAACAGTGCGGCGCCACGTTTCTCTTCGGCGAAGCTTTCTTCGCGGCGTCCGGCGGAGATCACAACTTCCGCCTCGCGATCACGCCGGTCTCGCACGAAGCGCTCGTAACGGGCATCGAACGTATCGGCACCGCGATCACGTCCTTGTCGACGCATTGATTCAAGCTCAGACGCTGCGTCGGCACGCCGAACTCCTGACATTTTCCGCCCGGCTGCTGCTCTGGTTCGCCGGCAACGGACGAACGACGTTGCCGTGGCGTACGAAGCGAACACCGTACCGAGTCGTCGTCAGCGAGTTCATGCTGCAGCAGACGCAGGTCGAGCGCGTCGTGGCGCCGTTCGAATCGTTCATAGCATGCTGGCCATCGTTCGCCGCGCTCGCTGCCGCTTCGCAAGCTGACGTCTTGCGAGCCTGGCGGGGACTCGGCTATAACTCGCGCGCCGTGCGGCTACACCGGCTCGCTAAGGCGGTTGTCGCCGAGCACGACGGCGTGCTCCCGAGCGACGAAGCGGTGCTGCGCACGTTGCCCGGCATCGGCACATATACCGCGCAGGCCGTGCGCGCCTTTGCCTTCAATGCCGATGCGCTCGCAGTCGACACGAACGTCCGCCGCATCATGCACCGTACGCAGTTCGGCATCGAGTGGCCGCCGCGCGCGAGCACCGCGCAACTCGATGCCGTCGGTCTCGCGCTGCTGCCGCCGGGCGCAGGCTACGCGTTCAATTCGGCGTTGATGGACCTGGGCGCGACGTTGTGCACCGCCCGCGCGCCGAAATGCCTGATCTGTCCCCTCCAATCGGTCTGCGCCGCAGCCCCGCTTGATGCCGCCACGGTCGCCGCACGCGCGAAGCAGCACGCGCCCACCCGCGGGCCTCAGGAACGCCTGCCCTTCAAAGCCACGACGCGCTACGTGCGCGGCCGCGTGATCGAACGCTTGCGGACGTTACCCGAAAACAGGCGCATCTCGTTCTTGGAACTTTACCGCGACCTGGTTCCCGCTTTTCCCCACCATGATGCCGATGCGGTGGCGCACATCGTGAAACGCTTGGAAGCCGACGGCGTCCTGGAAGCGAGCGACGCAGGCATCCGACTTTCGGACTAACGGAAGGTAGCGATGGCGGAGCCATCTGCTCCATGCCGCCCGACGAGACTTCATAAACGTAGATCACCTGATATGTGACTTGTGCGCGCTGGAGAGACGTGCAAAAGCTCGAGTTCGACGCCTTTACACCAGGTACGGCATGCGAGCATCGGTGAACCTCTGCGGCATGAGGACAAGATAAAGCTGGCGACGCTATGAACGCTCGTGTGGCGATTCCGTTTCCGAAGCGTCGCATTTCACGCGCGATCGCGCTACGCGAACTGGCGTCCCTTGAGGCAGCATACCCGCAAGCGGCTACGGCGCTGAATTACATGTCGCCGTTCACGTTGCTGATCGCCGTCATTTTGAGCGCTCAATCGACTGACGCGCGTGTGAATCTGACGACGCCGCATCTCTTTGCGGCTTATTCGACGCCGGAAGCACTTGGGAACGCCGAGCAGAGCGCCGTCGAGAATATCGTTCGGTCTTGCGGTTTCTTCCGCATGAAGGCGAAGAACATCATCGCCGCTTCGCACGCGATCGCGACGCAGTATCACGGGGAGGTCCCGCGTGACCGGGATGCCTTGGAGGCGTTGCCCGGAGTCGGACGCAAGACGGCGAGCGTCGTCCTTTCCGTCGCGTTCGAAGAAGCGGCGTTTGCCGTCGACACGCACGTCTTTCGCGTCGCCCATCGTCTGGGATTGACGCTCGGAAGAACGCCGCGCGACGTTGAGGACGACGTCTCGAAACTCGTGCCGCACGAGAAGCTGCGGCACGCACACCACTGGCTGATCCTCCACGGGCGCGCGATCTGCAAAGCGCCCATTCCACTGTGCGGCCGTTGCCCCGTTAATCAATTTTGCCCCACCGCCCCGATCGTCGCCCGCACACTGAAGCGCAAAAGAACGAAAGTAACGCGATGAGGGAGGCAACAGCCTCCCTCAGATCGGGCCGAGGGCGTCGAGGTGTGCGGGGCGGGGCAACTCGGCATCGGCCGCGATCGTTTTGAGTAGGACGGACGGCGTTAGCGCATCGCCGTAACCGGCCTCCGTCGATAATTTCGAAAGATTGATCAGCGCCGGGATCTCCGCACCGGTATCGAATTGATATTCGCCGTCCAGGCCCAAGCCGCGCACGATCACGAGTTGCCGCCCCCGGTCAAGATCGAGGCTGACGCGCTTGTCCCCAAAGCGTAGCCGAACGCGAAGTGGCCGCTCCAGCCGAACGAAGGTGACGCCGCTACCGCCCAGTATCGCGTTCAGTCGAGCTGTGCCCGTGCGTAACGTGTCGGCGAAGGAATCCAGCGACGCGGCAGCATCGTCGCCAGGGCGGACCTCGGTTTGCGGAACGGCGGCGTCGATTGCGTTTCCGACATCACGGCGCGCACGAATGCGCATCGCCATCGCGACGATCGGATTGGGATTGAGGTCGTCGGGCGGCTTCACCGGGACGGCGATGTTTCGCCGGCCCGACCCCCGATCCGTGCTCCGCCGCAGTTACACCCTTTCGCAGCGAGCCGGTCGTCCGATCCAAAATCCACCGTCAGTCGCCGGCCGTTCACCGGCCATGCCTATTTGCGACGATTACCGCTCCCAGATTCGTTCCCTCACATCGTTGTAAGGAAGGCCTTACGGCGACCCGGCCGCAAGGCAAGCCCGTGAGCCAGCAGCGTAACTCGCTTGCCATCAACGTCGACAATCGCGTCGCTTCGGTTGGGAGTCGCGGTCGCCACGCCGCGCGCATTCCGGACACGCCCGAGCGCCAGCGTCTCGAGCGGCAGCGCAGCGTGCGCGAAGTCGTCTTCGGCGCTCAGGACGGCATCCTGACGACGATGGGAATCGTTACGGGCGTGGGTAGCGCCTCTTCGGATCGCGCCACGGTTCTGATCACCGGGTTGCTCTCGCTCTTCGTCGGTGCGCTTTCGATGGGTGTCGGCGAATACTTAGGTGGTAAATCGGAACGCGAAGTCGTGGCTAACGCAATTGCTCGCGAACAGCGCGAGATGGCCGAGATGCCCGAGGAAGAGTTCGCCGAGCAAGTCGCTTACTATCGCCTCAAAGGCTTTACCGACGATGAAGCGATCACGATCGTCGAGCGCCTGCAAAAGAATCCCGACATCTGGCTGCACGAGATGGTGCGCGACGAGTTCGGCATCGACGTGCGCGAATCCGAAGGCGCGGGGCTACGTGACAGCCTCGCGATGGGCGTCTCATTCGCAATCGGCGGAGCCCTGCCCGTGATCCCGTACGCGCTCGGCCTGCCGCTCGCTGTCGCGCTGTGGCTGGGACCCGTCTTTGCGGCTGTCGCGCTCTTCGGCATCGGATATTTTGCCGGAACGCTCAGCGGGCGCAACGTCTTCGCTAAAGGATTCGAGATCGTCGCCTTCGGAGCGGTCGTCTTCGGACTCTCGTGGGCGGTCGGCCACTACGTGCCGCCGCTATTCGGCCATCCCGCGATCGGCATCGGCGGCTAGGGATTCGACTCGCCCTAACTGACGCGGAGGCAAAAAGAGGCGCGTCCCGTTGGACGCGCCCGGATAAAAAAGAAAAAAGACGGTTTGTCTTTTTACGCGTGCTTCTTCATGTGGCTTTTCTTCATCATCATGTGGCCTTTCTTCGTCATATGGCCTGTCATGTGATGGCTCTTCATCATCATATGATGAGCCGCCGGCGTAGCCACGGTCTTGTGCATCGTGTGGGTCTTCGCCAGGGCCGGAGCCGAGAGAAGAGCCGCGGCGACGAGTGCTGCGAACGTCTGCTTCAAATTTACACCCCCTCTCGCGTACGAATTAGCGGTCGTTAGACCGCCTACGTGGAGAGAAACGAGGCGTAACGCAGGAACGTTCCGCGGCGCGGCGGCAACTTATGTCGCTTGCGGCTTCTTGCCAATCATGCTGCGGGCGATGACGATCCGCTGAATTTGCTGCGTACCCTCGTAGATCTGCGTGATTTTGGCATCACGCATCATTCGTTCGACCGGGTACTCGGTCGAATAGCCGAAGCCGCCGAGAATCTGCACGGCGTCGGTCGTTACCGCCATCGCGACGTCGCCCGCCTTGAGCTTGCAAAGCGCGGCCCACACGCTGTGGTCCGGTGCATTCTCGTCGCATTTGCGCGCCGCCTCATAGAGCAGCAGGCGAGCCGACTCGAGCTCGACGCGCATGTCGGCAAGCATGAACTGGATACCCTGCTGTTGGGCGATCGGTTTCCCGAAAGCGATCCGTTCCGTCGCGTACGTCGTCGCGTAGTCGAGGGCGCCCGCCGCAATGCCCACCGCTTGCGCTGCGATGCCGGGGCGCGATTTATCGAGCACACGCATCGCCGTCTTGAAGCCGGATCCTTCCTCCCCGAGCAGATTTTCAGCGGGAACTTCGCAATTCTCGAAGATCAGCTCGCACGTTGGTGAGCCGCGGATGCCCATCTTTTTTTCGAGCTTGCCCACCTTGAAGCCCGGGAACGTGCTCTCGACGATGAAGGCGCTGATGCCGCTCGGTCCCTTCGTCGCATCGGTAACCGCAAAGACCGTCACGACGTCGGCGACGCTGCCGTTCGTGATCCAGACCTTGTTGCCGTTGAGAACGTAACGGTCGCCCTGCTTCTCGGCGCGGGCGCGCATTGAGCCTGCGGCGTCGGAGCCGCTGCCGGGTTCGGTCAACGCGTACGCACCGATCAGTTCGCCGCTCGAAAGTTTGGTCAGGTACTTTTGTTTCTGCGCTTCGTTGCCGGCAATGATCAGCGCCAGAGCGCTCAGTTCCTGGACGGCGATCATCAGGCCGCTCGAGGCGCACGCCTTGGACACTTCCTCGACCACCTTCACGTAGGTTTCGAAGGAAAGGCCGAGTCCGCCGTATTCCTCGGGGAACGGCACACCGAGCAGGTCGTTGTCGGCAAAGAGCTTGTAGATGTCGTGTGCGAACTCGCCCTTTTCGTCGATCTCTGCCGCCCGCGGAGCAACGCGTTCGGCGACGAGTTCGCGCACGGCGTCCAGGATCATCGCATCGTCGCCGGACGATGCGTAACGCGCGGAAGGGGTCGCAGTGGCCATACGCTTCAGCTCCCAAGGCGGTCCGGATGCGGCCGCTTTCGGTTGCCGCAAGCGTCCTTCCCCGGCGGCACCGATTCACGACGGGGACTGGTCGCGAACGACAGCCTCAGGTTGACGGGGCGATGTCCTCGCGCACGACCGTGACCCAGAGGGCGATGATCAGAAACGTTGGAACCCACTGGCCCACGAACAGCGCATCGTCGCGACTTCCCGCCGCTTTGAGCGCGAGTGAGGCGAACAGGCTAGCGGCGGCGCCGGCCATCAAACCGCTGCGTAAGGTCGCATTGTTGTCGCTCGGTTTGACTTTGGATTCTAGTGCCGAACTGGCGGACTGGGCTGCGGACTTAACGGCGTTGCCGCCCCCGCGCTGGGCTTGCTCAATATCGTAGTCGTTCATAACGGGCGGATACCGCTCTTGCGACAACTCCAAACGAGCAGGGTTGCCCCAGAGGCAGGCGGCGAGCGCTCGTCGGCCGCCGTAGGAGTTTCACACCGCCCCCATCCAGTTGCGTTCTCCTTTGGCCGGGATCCGCCGGGGGATTTGCGGGCTAAGCCCGGCAAACTGCTCGGGCATGAACAAAGTCGTTGCGAGTGCGGCGGTCGCCGTGGCCGACGTTCCCAGCGGCGCGTCACTCGCCGTCGGAGGGTTTGGCCTCAACGGTATTCCCTTTCACTTGATTGGCGCGTTGCTCGAGCAGGGTGCGCGTGACTTGGTGACCGTGTCCAATAACTGCGGCGTCGACGGCTGGGGCCTGGGCGTGTTGCTCGACGCCAAGCGCATCCGCCGCACGACCGGTTCCTACGTGGGCGAGAACCGTGAATTCGAGCGCCAGTTTCTCAGTGGTGAACTGGAAGTCGAACTGGTTCCGCAAGGGACGCTCGCCGAACGGCTGCGCGCCGGCGGCGCCGGCATTCCGGCGTTTTACACGCCGGCCGGCGTCGGTACGCAGGTCGCCGAGGGCGGCCTCCCCTGGCGATACGGAGGGGGCGGAACGATCGCCGTGGCTTCGCCGCAGAAAGAAACGCGTCGTTTCGGCGATCTCGAATACGTGCTCGAAGAGGGGATCGTGTGCGACTACGCGTTCGTGCGCGCGAGCGTCGGAGACCGTCTCGGAAATCTCGTCTACGATAAGGCCACGCGCAACTTCAACCCGCTCTGCGCCGCGGCCGGCAAGGTCACGATCGCCGAAGTCGAGCGCCTCGTCGAGCCGCCTGACATCGATCCACAGAACGTCCACACGCCGGGCATCTTCGTGCAACGCGTCGTCGTCGTCGGCTCCGAAGAAAAACGGATCGAACGCGTGACCACGCGCAAACGCTCGCAGCGCGACGCGCCGCCGGCCGCTGCAGGCGAGGAAGTCTAAGGTGGCGCTCACCCGCGATCAACTCGCCGCGCGCGTCGCGCACGAATTGCGCGACGGTCAATACGTCAATCTCGGCATCGGTCTGCCGACCTTGATTCCGAATTTCGTTGACCCGGGCATTCACGTCGTCTTACAGAGCGAAAACGGCATCCTCGGCATGGGCCCGTACCCCTACGAAGGCGAGCAGGATGCCGATCTGATCAATGCCGGTAAGGAGACCGTTACCGTCTATCCCGGCGCGTCGTTCTTCGATTCGGCAACGTCCTTCGGGATGATCCGGGGCGGCCACATCGACCTCGCCGTTTTAGGTGCAATGCAGGTCTCCGGGAGCGGCGATCTTGCCAACTGGATGATCCCCGGTAAGATGGTCAAAGGCATGGGCGGCGCAATGGACCTCGTCCACGGTGCGAAGCGCTTGATCGTCATCATGGAACACGTCGCCAAAGACCGCTCTCACAAGATCGTCGAGCACTGTACCTTACCGCTGACCGGCCGCCGCGTCGTCCACCGCATCATCACCGACATGGCGGTCCTCGACGTCGAGCCGGAAGGGTTGGTTTTACGCGAGTGCGCCCCCGGCGTCAGCATCGATCACGTGCGCGCTGCAACGGGGCCACCC
>JALYUD010000099.1 GCA_030853905.1 Vulcanimicrobiota bacterium | reverse complement strand
GGTCAGCGATACGTCGCGCCGCTCGCGCACGATCTCGGCCGACATCTCCGGCTTCGGGCCGACCAAACGGATCATGCTCGGCGATGAACTGCTCGACAATGCGACACAAGGCGAGGTCCTTTTTCTGGCGGCGCGCGAGTTCGGGCATTACGCCCACGGCGACGATTTTCGCCTGTCGCTCTTTTGGACGTTTCTGTTCATTGTCGCGACCGCCGTCGCTGTCGTCGTCGCCGATCGCATCCGCTTTCGGCGCGACGATGATTCACTGTCGCGCCTGCCGCTCGTGTTCGCATTGATGGGTCTGGGCGGCCTCATCCTCGCGCCGGCGTACAACGGCTATTCGCGCAACCTCGAATCACGTGCCGACGCCTACGCGCTGGCACTGACCGGCGATCGCGCTTCCGCCGTGCGAGCCTACGTGCGCATCGCCGACGAAACGCTTGCGCCGCTGTGCCCGTCGCGGGCGGCGCGCATCTATTTCTACAACAGTCCGCCGCTCGGAACGCGAATCGCCAAGGCCGCGGGCCACCGTAATCCGTGTCCGTGATCGTGCGTTGCCCTTGGGCTCGGACGCCGGCGTCGATCGCGTATCACGACGAAGAGTGGGGAACACCCGTTCACGACGACCGGGTGCTCTTCGAGTTCCTCGTGCTCGAAGGCGCGCAGGCGGGACTCTCTTGGGAGACGATCCTGGGCAAACGTTCCGCGTACCGTGCGGCGTTCGCAGATTTCGATCCGGCGCGGGTCGCCGCGTTCGGCAGCGGCGATATCGCACGGCTCCTGGGCGATCCCGGCATCGTGCGGAACCGGGCGAAGATCGAAGCGGCGATCGGCAATGCTCGAGCGATGCGCGATGTGGTGCTCGAGTGCGAGAGATTCGAGACGTTCCTGTGGCGCTACGTCGACGGCGTTCCGCTGCGCAATCGTCCACGCGGGGCCGCAGACGTGCCGGTCACGACGCCGCTAGCGCAAAGGCTATCGGGTGATTTACGTGCCCGCGGTTTTCGCTTCGTCGGTCCGACGATCGTGTATAGTTTCATGCAGGCCGTGGGCCTCGTCGATGATCACATCGCGACGTGTTTTCGCGCCTCGACGCCCGATGATGCGCACGCTGGCCGGATGTCGCCGGCCGGGCACGTCGCCGAGCGGCATCGCGCGATGCGTAACTCGCTACGGGGCCGGTAACGTGCGGCCAACGACGTCGCCGATCGACGCAGCACGTGTAAAGCCCGCGGGAACCAGGAAGTCGGATTCTGCCGGCAGCTGCCGCGTCAGTTCCGTCGCATCGGCGCGCAGGGAAATGTTGGGAACGTACTTGTTCTGAAAGCTTGCCGTCAATTGCACCGGAATGCCGTCGAGATCGTCGGCGAACTGGACGGCGCCGTGCGCTTCGGTTCGGTCGCCGTTCGCCGCCGTGCGAGCGAATTGGTAGTTCATCCCGGTCGCGGGATGGCCGTCGACCGTCGAGTGTCCGGCCAGCGAGAGTGAAATGTTGAGCGCGGCGAGCGTGCGTAACGACCGCTCGAAGCCGAACGGGTTTGGCGCGGCAGACGGGCGCGCGTCAGGCGCCGGCGTCGAAGCGGCCGAGCCCGCTCCCGCATTGCCGGCCAGATTTGCCGTGTAATACTTGCGCGTATTGTTCGACCAGACGGTGTAGCGCTTCGCGGCGAAGTCGACGACGACGGTCAGGCCGCCCGGCGGAAAGAGTTGCGTCGCGACGGCGCTTCCCACGGCGCCCGCGCCGGGTAGTGCGACATCGATCACGTCGAGCCGGAATAGCGAAGCGCGCTCTTCGAACGCGACGTGTCCGCCGACATCGATCGGAATGGTGGTATTCGGCAATGGCCCGCGTACCACGAGCGTCCCTTTGCCGACGTAACCGGTCGCCGGTGCAGGCGCGTTCGCAGGCGCAGCGCCGAACACTGGACGTGCGGTCAGGAAGGATATCGCGAGGGCGGTAAGTCCGAAAGCGGTTCCGAGATGGCGGAGCGGCTGCAGCCGGCATGCGGCCGAGGTGCGTTGCGAAGCGTTCACGATGCGCGCGGCGGTTCTTCGCCGCTCTGGGGTGAGGGCCAACGCCAAGCGTTCACGTACTGGATCGCGTTACTCGTCTCGCTGCCAAGCCACCGTTCGACGCCCTCGGCGGCAACGTCGACGAAGGCGGGCAGTTCGTGCTCTTCCTCGGCCGTAAAACTCGACAAAACATAATCGATCGCATCGCTGCGGCCGCGACCGATTCCGATCCGTAAACGCGGAAAACCCTCTCCCACGTGTGCGATAACCGACTTCAAGCCGTTGTGGCCGCCGCTGCCGCCGCTCGCGCGCATGCGCAGTCGCCCAAACGGAAGATCGAGATCGTCGCTGACGATCAGCACGTTTTCGGCGCATACCTTCCACCACGCGGCCGCGGCAGCGATCGGGCCGCCGCTTTCGTTCATATACGAGAGCGGTTTAAGCAGCAGAACGCGCGCGGCAACGACGTGTGCTTGCGCTGCGCCGTCTTTGTTCTTCCAACGCGGTGCGCCGAGCCGTCGCGCGATCTCGTCGACGACGCGGAAGCCGACGTTGTGGCGTGTGCGCTCGTACGGACGCCCAGGATTTCCGAGCCCCGCCACGATGCGCGTTCCGTTGCTCGCCGGCCCCTACTCCGTAGCGGCCGGTTCGGCCCCGACCAATTCCGGTTCCGCTGCCGGCGCCGGTGCCGCTTCAGCGGCTTCGGCCGCGGTGCGCGAAGCTTCGATCGAGATCAGAACGGTTGCCGGATCGATCGCAAGCTTCAGGCCCGCGGGCAGGACGAGGTCGGCGGCGGTGAAGTGGTCGCCGATCGAGAGCGCGCCGACGTCGGCTTCGAGCGCTTCCGGCAGGGCATCGGCGCGGCCGGAAACCTCGACGGCGTGCAGCACGACGTCCATCACGCCGCCACCGTTTTTTACGCCCTCTGCCACGCCGACCGCGACCAGCGGCAGCGAGGCGCTGATCTCTTCGGTCGCGTTGACGCGCTGCAGATCGGCATGCACGACGCGCCGCGTGATCGGATCGCGTTGCACCTCGCGGACCAACGCCGTATCGGACGCGCCGCCGTCGAGGGCGACATCGAGCAGCTGGTTCTTGCCGCCGGCGTGCAGCAACGCGTCGAACGCCTTGGCGTCGAGGGCGACGGGCATCGGCGCGGAGCCGTGCCCGAAAAGCGATGCCGGGATCTGTCCCGTCCGGCGCAGCGCCGCGGATGCGGTGGAACCGGTTTTCGCGCGTGAAGTGGCCCGCAAGGGGTTGGTCGTGGTGGTTGCCATCTCTATCCTGTTGCAGCGGAGGTGAAAATATCGGGCAGTTCGATCGAGCGCAGCGGTGTCGGCTCGTCGTCTTTGGCGAACAGCTCGGAAACCGAGCGGTTCGCCGTAATCCGTTTGATCGCGTCGGCCAAAATCTGGGCGATCGACAGGACACGGAACTTCGAGCCGAGCGTCGCCTCGATGTTCGGCAGCGTGTTCGTCACGATGATCCGCTCGATCGGCGCTTCGCTCAGGACGCGCACCGCATCGCCCGCGAAGATGCCGTGCGTGGCGCACGTATAAACACCGGTCGCGCCGCGTTTGCGCAGCGCTTCCGCCGCTTTGGCGAGCGTGCCGCCGGTCGAAATCATGTCGTCGACCACGACGGCCGTCCTGCCCGCGACGTCGCCGACGATCTCGGTAACCTCCGACACGTCGGGTTCGGGGCGACGCTTGAAGACGATCGCCAAATTCGAACGAAGCTTCTTGGCGAAGGTTTCGGCGCGCGGCACGCCGCCGGCGTCGGGCGACACCACGACGATCCGGTCGCCTTCGAGGCCTTGCGCTTTCAGATGCGAGCACAAGGTCGGCGCGGCCAGCAGATTGTCGACGGGAAGATCGAAGAACCCCTGAATTTGCGCGGCGTGGAGGTCTAAGGTGACAAGGCGCGCCGCGCCGGCCTTTTCGATCAAGTTCGCGACCAGCTTGGCCGAGATCGGTTCGCGCCCTTTACTCTTCTTGTCTTGCTTGGCGTAGCCGTAGTACGGCACGACGGCGGTGATCCGGTAGGCCGACGCACGACGCAAGGCGTCGATCATGATCAGCAGCTCCATCAGCGAATCGTTGACCGAGTTGCCGTTGTGGGCGCGACAGATCGACTGAATGACGAACACTTCGGCGCCGCGCACGTTCTCGCGGATCTCGATGCGGCACTCTTCATTCTTGAACTTGTCGACCAGCGCGTTCCCCAAACGGGAATCCATGCGCTGCGCGATTTCGCGCGCGAGGCCGGGGTTCGAGTTTCCGCTGAACAGCAGAGGCTTCTGAATTGTCGACACAGTCCTACCTCCGGGGAGACCGCGGTCTCCGACGATGGGTACATTCCGGCTTCCGCGGAAGCGCCGCAATTACCCTTACCAGCGGTCAGATCGTGCGCAACGCCGGTTCGCATGGCCGCCTGTCAGGCACATCGGCGCCCCCCACCCGCCGCGCCGGCTCGGTCCACGATGGGAACCGGGAATCCAGGATCGTTCCAGATTCGCCCGCTATTGTCGGTAACATGGAAACGATCGGGGCTCGCGTGCTCGTCGTGGACGACGAAGCGGCGATTCGCGACTTGCTCGACTACGGTCTGGGTCAGGCCGGATTCGCGGTGCGCTCGGTCGGCGACGGCCGCGAGGCGCTCGAGGTCGTGCGCGCCTGGACGCCGGAGGTGATCATCCTCGACGTCATGCTGCCTGAAACCGATGGGTTCACCTTGCTGCCGGCGCTGCGCAGGCTAACCGATGCGCCGATCGTCATGTTGAGCGCCAAGACCGAAACAGCCGAAAAAGTCGCCGGGCTCTCACGGGGCGCCGATGATTACGTCGGCAAGCCGTTCGAACTCGAAGAGTTGATCGCGCGCCTTAGGTCGGCGCTGCGCCGTCCTCGCATGGAGCAGCGCGAGACGTTCTCGTATGCCGATCTTGCGGTCGATGTGTCGCGCCGCAGCGTGCACCGCGGCAATCGGCGGGTCGAACTGTCCGCGCGCGAGTTCGATCTGTTGCTGACCTTCGTGCGCCATCCCGAGCAAGTGTTCACGCGCTCGCAGCTGCTCGATCTGGTCTGGGGCGTCGATCGCGACGTCGTTCCCAATACGGTCGAAACGTACGTATCGTATTTGCGCGCCAAATTGGACAGCGGTGAACCGGTCAAGCTGATCCAGACGTTGCGCGGCGTCGGCTACACCTTGCGGGCGATGCCGCCATGATGACGCGCTTCAGCCGCCGCTTGATCTCGCTTGCCACGGTTCAGATCGCCGTCGTGTTCGGCGTGCTGATCGTGGCGCTCGCGCTGTTCGCCTTCAACGCCTATATCACGTCGCTGCAAAGCGAAGCCGACTCGACGATCGCGCAGTTACAAGGCGC
>JALYUD010000071.1 GCA_030853905.1 Vulcanimicrobiota bacterium | reverse complement strand
TCGCGAAGCGCCGCTGCTCGCAGCGCAGCGGCACGCTACCGACGTCCGCATGGCTGTACAGCGCCGGCAGGAGGCACAGCGCGATGCCGGCTTCCCGCGCAGCTGCGACGAGCGCGTGTGAGGTCGCTGCGCGGTCGGCGTACCACGCGCCATCGGGCGCGCGGTGCAGGTAGTGGAACTCGGCGACCGCGGTGTAGCCGGCGAGCAGCATCGCGCGATACACGTCACGCGCGAGCGCAAAGAGTCCATCGGGGTCGAGCGTTGCCGCGAGCGCATACATCGCCTCGCGCCACGACCAGAAGTCGTCGCCCTCCGCGCTGCGCCGCTCCGCCGTGCCGGCCATGGCCCACTGAAAGGCGTGTGAGTGCAGGTTCGCCATGCCGGGAAGCGCGGGGCCGTCGAGCATTTCTGCGTCGCCTTGCGCGCTCTCGGCGCGAACCAGCGCAAAGGTTCCGTTCGGCGCAATTTCGAGAAGCACGTCGCGCGCAACACCGTCGGGAAGCAACGCCTCTCGCGCGAACAGCTTCATTTGCCTTCCCAACTGCGTCGTTGCGCCGATGGGCGACCCGGCGTGCTGCTTGTCCGCAAGCCGGCTACGGTGCGCGTTGCCGATGGCGCTCGGCGCGCTGCACCGCAGCCCGTTCGCGCGCGATGGTCAGGTAGTGGTTCAGTAACGGCGTGACGGCCGCAGCGAGAAACCCAATGATCGCGGCCCAGATCGGAATCGGAATCGCCTGCAGCGACGCCAGCACGCGATCGAGCGGCGTTGCTGCTGCTGCGTGGTGATGCCCGAACCAGAAGGCGAGAACCATGCCGACGGCTTCCGCATCGAGGCGCCCCCTTCCGGGCGCGATTCAAATGCTCTCCCTACGCCCGGCCAGTCCCGGCGCAGCAGGCCTACTGATGCCGCAAGGCCCGGAACGATGCTCTGCGGCGGTTCCTGCGAATCCCTGGCGCATGAGGCAATCTTGTTTTGAGCAGCTGTATCGTCGGAAGCCATCGCTCCTTTGACACCGCAGTACGATGCGCTCTGGACGAATGCCCGGCTGGCGACGATGGTCGCCGAAGAGACGCCGTACGGTGCGATCGAAAAGGGGGCGCTCGCGGCGAAGGATGGAGCGATCGCGTGGGTCGGACCGCAAGACGCGCTCCCCGATGCGCCGGAGCGGCTCGCTGCGCGGGTGATCGATGCTGGTCGACGGTGGATTACGCCGGGGCTCGTCGATCCGCATACGCATCTGATCTTCGGCGGCGAGCGGGTCGCGGATTTCGAGCGGCGCGTTGCCGGCGAACGTTACGTCGCCGCTGCCGCCGGCGGCAGCGGGATCGCGCACACGGTGGCGCTGACGCGCGCCGCCGATGAAGAGACGTTGTTGCGTGATGCCGCGCGGCGTTTGAGCTTTCTCGTCCGCAACGGCGCGACGACGGTCGAAATCAAGTCCGGTTACGGGTTGGACGTCGAAACCGAACTGCGGATGCTGCGCGTCGCGCGCCGCCTCGGCCCGCAGTGCGGCGTCTCGATTCGCGTCACGTATCTCGGCGCACACGTCGTTCCGCCCGAATATGCCGACCGCCGCGCCGACTATCTCGATCTGGTCTGCGACGTGATGCTGCCGCGCGTCGCGCGCGAAGGGCTTGCCGACGCCGTCGATGTGTTCTGCGATTCGATCGCATTCACACCGCGTGAAACGCAGCGCGTGCTCGCCGCCGCGCGAGATCGTGGCCTTCCCGTAAAAGTACACGCTGATCAGATCGAAGGCACCGGCGCGGCGGAGCTTGCGGCGCATATGGGAGCGCTGTCGGCCGACCATCTCGAACACACGGACGACGAAAGCGTCCGCGCGCTCGCTGCCGCCGGCACCGTCGCGGTGCTACTGCCCGGAGCGTACTACTTTCTGCGCGAAACCGTGAAGCCGCCGCTCGACGCGCTACGCGGCAACGGCGTGCCGCTGGCGCTCGCAACCGACTGTAATCCGGGAACATCCCCGCTGCTCGCCCTACCGACGGCGATGAACCTTGCCTGCGTCCTCTTCGGCTTCTCACCCGAAGAAGCGCTGGCCGGCGTCACGCGCCACGCCGCGCGCGCGCTCGGCCTGGATGATCGTGGCGTGCTCGCAGTGGGAAAGCGCTGCGACCTCGCACTGTGGGAAGTTTCGTCACCGGCCGAGATCGCTTACTGGCTCGGCGGCAGTCCCTGCGCGGGCGTCGTCGTGTCGGGCAACGCTCGTTGACCCGCAAATTCCGGCTTAACACCCGTCATATTTTGTTGCGCGCCGATAACGCATGACATGGAACGCAAATCGACCCGAAGGTTGAACGCAATAAGGTCGACCAAGGTGCCGAGGAGGCTGGCCCTCTAGCCGGAGCGCGGCGTCGATGGCAGCGTTCGCTCGGCGGCGCGGAGCACCGTTTCGCATGCCGCGCGTAAGGTGACCGACAGTTTCGTTGCCTTCGCGGCGTCCCATTCGCTGCGTGAGTCTTCGACGAGGTAAGTGTGCTGGTTCAGTTCGATCTGCAAGGCATGCACGTTGCGCTCGGGCGCACCGTGATGGCGCGTAATGTAACCGCCCTTGAAGCGGCCGTTGACGACATGGTCGTACGGTGAACCGGCGAACACGTTCGCAACCACGTCGCACAGGTTCGGCGCGCACGAACGCTGATGGTTCGTGCCGAGATTGACATCCGGCAACGCGCCGGGAAAGAGCAGCGGCAGTCGGCCCCAGATCGAGTGCGCGTCGACGAGAAGCGCGTAGCCGTGCATCGCATGGACGCGCGCCAGTTCATCGCGCAACGCGGCATGATACGGCTCCCAGTATTGCTCGCGCCGCCGGGTGGTTTCGTGCGCATCCGGTTCGTCGCCGGGTTCGTAGAGCGGTTCGCCTTCAAAGGTTTCAGTCGGGCATAGCGTCGTCGTACGCGCTCCCGGATAGAGCGGCACGTCGTGCGGGTCGCGGTTGAGATCGACGACGTAACGCGACATCCGCGCGACCAGCATCGTCGCCTCGAGTTCTTGCGCAAAGGGGTAGAGGCGAGGCACGCCCCAATCCGTATCGACCAATGCCCGACCTTGCGGCGTTAAGCGCTCGGCAAGCGAACCAGGCAGTTCGAGACCGGCGTGCGGAACGCTGAGGACGAGCGCTCCGTCGCGGCGTTGCAAATCAAACAGCGCGTCGCTCGCGGTCATGTCGTCCGCCGGCGCGCCGTGCGCGTGCGGTTTGTTCACGGCCGTGTCGTTGGGAACAAATCGGCAGTCAGCGGCGTGAAACGGCCGCCCAACACCAGCTCAGCGACACGTTCGATCTCCGGGGAAAGATATGGATCGCCGCGGTCGGCGATGGCAGGCGTGATTTCCGCGAGCACCGCTTCGAGCGCGTCCGACGTGCGCAGCGGGCGGCGAAAGCCGATGCCGCGCGCGGCCGAGAGCAATTCGATGGCGACGATGTTCGCGGCGTTGCGGGCCATGTCGCCGAGGCGCGCTGCGGCGTGCGTCGCCATCGAGACGTGGTCTTCTTGGCCGGCGGACGTCGGAATCGTATCGACGCTCGCTGGAAATGAGCGACCTTTGTTTTCCGAAGCGAGCGCGGCGGCGGTCACCTGCGCGATCATGTAGCCTGATTCGAGCCCGGGATCGGTCGCGAGGAACGGCGGCAATTGACTGAACACGGGGTCGATGAGCAATGCACAGCGACGTTCGGAGATGTTGCCGATCTCGGCGAGCGCGATCGCGAGCGCGTCGGCTGCCAGAGCGACCGGTTCGGCATGGAAGTTGCCGCCCGACAGTACTTCGCCCGTATCGGCGAACACAAGTGGATTGTCGGAGACGGCGTTCGCCTCATCGACGAGGATCGCGGCGCAGTCGCGCAACGTCCGCAAGCAGGCGCCAAGAACTTGCGGCGCACAGCGCAGACTGTACGGATCCTGCACCCGGCCACACTCGCGATGCGATTCGTTGATTTCCGTGCCGCTGACCAGGCGACGCAAGACGGAGGCGACGTCGCTCTGAGCGGCGTGACCGCGGACCGCATGGATGCGCGGATCGAACGGCGTCACGCTGCCGAGCGCGGCCTCCAGCGTGAGCGCGCACGCGACCAGCGACGCGGCAAGCACATCTTCGGCCGCAACAAGACCGCGCAGTGCGAGTGCCGTCGACACCTGCGTGCCGTTGAGGAGCGCTAGACCCTCCTTTGGCCCGAGCGAAAGCGGCGCAATGCCGGCGGACCCGAATGCATCGACGGCCGACATGCGCCGGCCGTCCGCAAATGCATCGCCGATGCCGATCAGCGCTGCGGATAGGTGCGCGAGCGGCGCGAGATCGCCCGACGCACCCACGGAACCCTGCGTCGGAATCGCCGGCAGCACGTCGCGCTGCAGGCACGTGAGCAACGTCTCGATCACGCTCCAGCGGATCCCCGAATATCCGCGGGCGAGCGAATTGATTTTCAGCGCGAGGATCAAACGAACGACATCGCGCGGCAAGAGTGCGCCAACGCCGCAGGCGTGAGAGACGACGAGATTGCGTTGCAGCTCGGCTAATTTTTCGCGCGGGATGCGTGTCTGCGCGAGCTTTCCGAATCCGGTGTTGACGCCGTAGACGCTCGCCTCACGGGCCGCTATGCCGGCGACGACGGCGGCAGCGCGTTCGACGCCGTCACGTGCGGCCTCATCGAGCGTTACGCGCGCGTCGTCGCACAGAATTGCGCGAGCATCGCGCGCTCGGAATTCGCCCGCTCGCAAGTCGACGCTCGTACGGTCGATCGCAGGGGCGCTCATCCTTCGAGCATCGGCAGCCGCAAGCCGCGTTCGCGCGCGCAGGCGATGGCGCTCTCGTACCCGGCGTCGGCGTGGCGGGCGACGCCGCTTGCCGGATCGTTCCACAACACGCGGCGTAAGCGCGCGGCGGCCGCGTCCGTGCCGTCGGCGACAATCACGACGCCGGCGTGCTGCGAGTAGCCCATGCCCACGCCGCCTCCATGATGGAAGGATACCCACGTCGCGCCGCCCGCGACGTTGAGCATCGCGTTGAGCAGCGGCCAATCGCTGACGGCGTCGGAGCCGTCGCGCATCGCTTCGGTTTCACGGTTGGGACTGGCGACGGAACCTGAGTCCAGGTGATCGCGTCCGATGACGATCGGCGCTTTCAACTCGCCGCGCGCGACCATCGCGTTGAATTCCAAGCCGACGCGGTCGCGGTCGCCCAGGCCAATCCAACAGATGCGCGCGGGCAAGCCTTGGAACGCGATCCGCTCGCGGGCCATGTCGAGCCAGCGGTGCAGGTTCGCGTCGTCGGGCAGCAATCGCTTCACAGCGAGGTCGGTTTTTGCGATGTCTTCGGGATCGCCGGACAGCGCGACCCAACGAAACGGTCCGATACCGCGCGTGAACAGGGGCCGAATGTAGGCCGGCACGAAGCCCGGGAAGGCGAACGCGTCGCTCAGCCCTTCGTCGTGCGCCATCTGGCGAATGTTGTTCCCGTAGTCGAACGTCGGAACGCCCAAGCGATGATACGCGAGCATCGCTTCGACGTGCGCGACCATGGAACGCTTCGCCGCGTGCGCGACGCCGGCCGAATCGCGCTCGCGCTCGGCGCGCCACTGCTCGAGGGTCCAGTCTAGCGGTAAGTAACCATTGACCGGATCGTGGGCAGACGTTTGATCGGTAACGGCATGCGGGCGAACGCCCCGGCGCACGAGTTCGGGAAGCAGTTCGGCCGCATTGCCGACAACGGCGACGCTGACCGGCTGCTTCGTGCGCGCGGCATCGTCAAGGATAGCGAGCGCTTCGTCGAGCGAACCGGCCAGCCGGTCGAGGTAACGCGTTTGCAAGCGCTTCTCGATGCGCGAAAGATCGCACTCGATCGCGAGCATCGACGCGCCTGCCATCGTCGCGGCGAGCGGCTGCGCGCCGCCCATGCCGCCGAGACCCGCCGTCAGAATCCACTTTCCGCTCAGATCGCCGCCGTAATGGCGGCGCCCCATCTCCGCGAACGTCTCGTAGGTGCCTTGCACGATGCCCTGCGAGCCGATGTAGATCCACGACCCGGCCGTCATCTGGCCGAACATCATCAGGCCTTTGCGGTCGAGTTCGTTGAAGTGCTCCCAGGTCGCCCAGTGGGGCACGAGATTCGAGTTCGCGATGACGACGCGCGGCGCGTCGGGATGCGAACGAAACACGCCGACCGGTTTCCCCGATTGGATCGCCAGGG
>JALYUD010000033.1 GCA_030853905.1 Vulcanimicrobiota bacterium | reverse complement strand
GCGTATTTCGCCATTAGCGCCACGCCGGCCGCCGTTATCGCCGAAGCACTCGCCGCCGCACTCGACGTCAACGCGATGGTCTGGCGTTCGTCGCCCGCCGCGACCGAACTCGAAGAAGTCGTGCTCGTCTGGTTACGCGAGCTGCTGGGACTCGATGCGGGGCTGCACGGGATCGTCTACGATACGGCCTCGATCGGCGGCTTCACGGCGCTGGCCGCGGCGCGTGAAGCGCTCGGCCTCGACATCCGCGAATGCGGCATGGCCGGGCGTGGCGATCTGCCGACGCTGCGCGTCTATCTGACCGAACACACCCACTCGCATATCGAAAAAGCGGCAATTGC
Organism: Vulcanimicrobiota bacterium; assembly: GCA_030853905.1. GTDB lineage: Bacteria > Vulcanimicrobiota > Vulcanimicrobiia > Vulcanimicrobiales > Vulcanimicrobiaceae > Nyctobacter. Next base: position 4,588 of record JALYUD010000033.1, on the reverse strand, counting down.
GCTCGGCGTCGGACGGGAGAACGTCGTGCGCGTTCCGGTCGACGAGAACTTCGCGATGCGGTCCGACGCACTCGAGCGCTGTATCACGGGCGACGTGGCGCGCGGCATGCGACCGATGTGCGTCGCGGCGACGGTCGGCACCACTTCGACGACGTCCTGCGATCCCGTGTCGGCGATTGCCGACATCGCGCAGCGCTACCACCTCTGGCTGCACGTCGACGCCGCTTACGCCGGTTCGGCCGCGCTCGTACCCGAGTTCCGCTATCTGCTCGAGGGATGCGAGCGGGCCGATTCGGTCGTCGTCAACCCGCACAAATGGTTATTCGTTCCGATCGACCTCTCCGTGCTGTACGTGCGCGATCTCGAGCTGCTGCGGCGTACCTTCAGTTTAGCGGCAGAGTACCTCGTCACACCCGAAACCGAAGTCCGTAACTATATGGATTACGGCTTGCAGTTGGGCCGGCGTTTCCGCGCGCTCAAACTATGGTTCGCGCTGCGCCGGCTCGGCGTCGCCGGGATGCGCGACCGTTTGCGCGCGCACATCGCGCTCGCGCAGAGCTTCGCGACGTGGGTCGAGGCGGAAGCCGACTGGGAAGTCGTCGCGCCTCATCCGCTGTCCGTCGTCTGCTTTCGCTATGCGCCAACCGGTCACAACGGCGCTGCCTGCGATGAGCGCAACGCTGCGATCGTCGACGCCGTGAACGCGACGGGCGAGGCGTTCCTATCGACGACCCGGCTCCGGGGACGCTTGGTCATCCGCCTTGCAGTCGGCAATGAGCGCACGACCGAAGACGACGTCCGCGCCGCTTGGACTCTCCTGAAGAGTGCAGCCGGCAAGCTCCGCCCGAACAACTGAGCCCGAAAAGCGTTCCAGGGCAGGTCGCGGCGATGATGCCCACGATGCAGTCGGGATGGTGCTTTTGAACGTTCACTATGCGGTCGGAACGCTCGTCGTGCTGCTTGCACTCGCTGCGATCTTCTGGCGTCCCGCGCGCCGTTACGTTCTATATGCTTTGATCGTGCAGATTTTGCTCGGCGCAGCGACGTGGGGCTCGACCGGGCTGGTGCCGCCCGCCGCGCATTGGGTGCTAGCGATCGTGGCCGGAGGCATCTATGCAATGGCCACTGCGTTCGAGCGACGCGACCGCGGGCGGCGTCTCGTGCTTGGGACGCTGATCGTCGGATTGGTGGTGCTGGCGTTCGTCTACCAACTCGGACAGCACGCCGTTTCCGCCGCAAGGATGGGCCCCTAAGAGGGTAGACGGCAACAGCGCTTCAGTGGCCGGCGGTGCTGCCCGGGACCCCCGGAATCAACGTGTAGGTGTAGTACAAAGCGATCGCGCCGACGATGACGACCGTGAACCAGCTGATGGCATTGGCCGTGCGATTGTTGCGGTAGATTCCCATGACCCGGACGCGGTTGACGATGACGAGCATCAAGACGAGTTCGATCGGCAAAAGCAGCCCTTGCACGAGCTGCGACGCGATCGAAAGCCGCACGAGCGGCACGTTCGGGATCAGGACGAGCGCGGCGCCGATCAGCAGACCGATCGCGAACAAACTGAAGAAGACAGGCGCCTCGCGGAAGCCGCGGTCGAGTGCCGCCTCGAAGCCGAGCGCTTCGCAGACGAGGTAGCTCGTCGAGAGCGGCAAGACCGCTGCGGCGAACAACCCGGCGTTGAGAATGCCGAAGGCGAACAGCGCGCTCGCGAAGCGTCCCGCGAGCGGCTTCAAGGCGACGGCGATGTCCGACGCGGTGGTGAACGTTATCGGGTGAGCGGCGTGGGTTTGATTGAACACGAAGATCGTTGCGGCATTGGCGATGATCATGAAGGCCGCGACGATGATGGCCAGGATCGAGCCGTTGGTCACGTCGATGCGCGCCGCGAGGAGGTCGCTTGGGCGCATACCCTTCTCGACGACGGCCGACTGCAGATAGAACTGCATGTACGGTGAGATCGTCGTCCCGATCAGCGCGACGACGGTCCCGATATAGGCGGGGTCGTGCGTCGCGACGCTGGGCACGAAGGTGCCGCGCGCCACGTCGCCCCAGTTCGGATGGGCGAGCAGACCCGAGATGATGTAGGTGACGTACACGAGCGAGAGCACGACGAAAATCCGCTCGACGAGCTTTCCGCTGACCCGCAGCACCAGAAAGAACACGAGCGCGAGCGAGAGCGGAACGGCGACATAGCGCGAGAGCCCGAAGATCTCGCTCGCCGAGGCGATGCCCGCGAACTCGGCCGACGTCGTGAACGTGTTCATGAAGAAGAGGCCGAGCATCGTTGCGAGCGCAATGCGAATCCCGAACTCCTCCCGGATCAGCGCCGCCAGGCCCTTTCCCGTAACGGCGCCCATGCGCGCGGCCATTTCTTGGATGACGATCAGGGCGATCGCGATCGGGATGAGCGGCCAGATGATGCGGTAACCGAATTGCGCGCCGGCGACCGAATAGGTAAAGATGCCGCCGACATCGTTGCCGGCCGAAGCGGTGATGAAGCCGGGGCCGAGCATCGCGGCCAACAGAAAAAAGTGGCGCCGCAGCCGCTCGCGCCGCGACGGCCCGGCCGCGTCGAGCGGCGCCGGCCGAAACAGCGCATTCTCACCCGGCAAGGATGGGCCGTTTCGCGTGGTGGCGCACCATGCGCGGCAGCGAGTTCGCGATCTTCTCGGGCATGATGGCATCGATCGCATCGTCCACGGTCACGATCCCGAGCATGCGCCCTTCGTCATCGAGGACGGGAACGGCGAGCAGGTCGTAGCGCGCGATCGTCGAGGCGACGTCTTGGGCGCTCGTGTCGGGAGCGACGCTGACGACGTCGCTTTCCATCAGCTTGTGGATGAACGCCGTCGGCAGCGCGAGCAGCAGCGCACGCAGCGAGACGATGCCGAGCAGTTTGCGGCGATCGTCGGTGACGTAGAGATAATAGATGAACTCCGACTCCGGAGCGATCTCGCGGATTTTGCTGATGGTCGCAGCCGTCGTGCGGTGCGGAAATATCCAGAGGTAGTCGGTCGTCATCAGGCCGCCGGCGGTGTCGGGCGCGTAGTCGACGAGGTCTTCGAGTTCGCCCGCGTAGGCGCGGTCGTCCATCTTGGCGAGCAGCTCGGCGCGCTTGTCCTCGTCGAGCTCGCCGAGCAGATCGGCGGCGTCGTCGGAGTCCATTTCCTCGATGATGTCGGCGGCGCGCTCGGAGCCGAGATCGTCGATGATCGATTGCTGGCGATCGGCATCGAGGTGCTCGAAGGCGTCGGCTGCCGTCTCATCGTCGAGCGAGCCGACGACGCGCGCGGCGTCCTTGGCCGAGAGGTCCTCGATGATGTCGGCCAGCTCCGAAGGGTGCAGCCGGCTCAGGCGGTTTTCGGCGACCGACAGCTTCACGTCGGAGGGATTGACGTCGCTGATCGGCGCGACGTTGTCCCAGGCGATCAAGGTGCGCGGAATGCGATCGAAAATCTTCGGCGCGAGTCGCCGTGCGCCGAGGCGCTGCAGCAGTCCCGAAACACCGATGTCCGCGGCGACAACACGCAGCGCCCCGCCGGTGTTCGCGATCTCCAGATCGTTGATGCGCACGACCTTGCGCCCGTTGACGTCGACGATCTGCTTATCGAAGAGGTCCTCGATCAGGTACAGCGCCTGGTCGCCCGGAATCGGCGTCTCGAGTGGACGTTCGCTCAGCACGACCGCGCCCTTGGCTTCGATCTCGCGCACGATGCTCATCGGCACGTAGCGCTTACCGGACTTGGTTTTAAGGACCAAACCGTCGATGCGCGGGAACGTGTCGTCGGGTTTGCGGACGAGAAAATCGCTGACTTTGCCGATCGTCTGCGTGTTGTCGCCGTCGCCCAGCACCGCCGGGCGCCCGACCAGCTCCGAGAGATAGCCGTCGTAGAACGTCATGTCCGCACCCCCTTCCGAAACGAAAAGACCGACCGCCATGGGGGCGACCGGTCCGGAGAGCACGCGCTTGACGAGCGAACCCTACATCTCAGTCGCGTCGAGCTTCGGCACTGCGCACCGTAAGCGGTTCTTTCGAGCCGCCAGCCGCTTTGAGCGCCGCCTTCGTTCGGCGGAGCCTGTTCCACCCACTTGGCGTCTTTCGACGTTTCGGGGCAGCGGCTTATGTGTCACGCAGACGCCTCACCTATCGAGATGTCCGGGTCTTAGTATAGGGGTACGCGCGGGTACGGTCAACCTGGCGAAGCGGCTACGACAGCAGGCCCAAATCCTGAAACTGCGCCAGTACCGCTCGTACGTCGTTCGCCGTTCGGCTCTCATCGACGTTCGCTTCCGCGGCGAGGATGCGGGCGATCTGAGCGGCGTCATGCTCGCCGTCGCATAAGCTGAGCACCCGCCCGGCCGCGCGGTTCAGGACGTGCACTTGACCGCTGTGCTCGTCGTGCACGAGCAAGCCCTCATCAACCTCACGCATCGTGATCCGATCGTGCGCCTTTGGTTTCGTCGGATCAAGCTGCGTCACGAACGTCGTCTTTCCGCCTTACGCTAGGAGGACGTACTGATCCGCGTCATCGTCGCCGGAAGCGCGGATCGTCTGGCTGAATTTGCTCTGCTGTGGTGTTAGGATCG
>JALYUD010000011.1 GCA_030853905.1 Vulcanimicrobiota bacterium | reverse complement strand
GTCAAGAACGGCGTACCCGCCGAACTCGTCGACGCCGCCAAGCGCAGCGAGATCGCGTCCGCCGAGTACGATCGCAACTCGATCGACAACCTCGCGTCGACGTGGTCCGATGCACTCGCCGCGCGCGGCCGGATATCGCCTGACGACGAGATCAACGCGATCCGCTCGATCACGGTCGACGACGTCAACCGCGTCGCGCGCAAATATCTCGTTCCATCGGCTGCCGTGACGGCGATCCTACTGCCCAAGCCGTCGGGCAAAGCGGTGAGCTCGAAAGGTTTCGGCGGCGGTGAGACGACGACGTCGCAGCCGACCAAAGCCGTCGAGCTGCCCGCGTGGGCGCAAGCGAAACTCGCCGGCGTTACCGTGCCGGCATCGACGTTACATCCGACCGATACGCGCCTTCCCAACGGCATACGCTTGATCGTACAGCCCGAGACGATCAGCGACACGGTCAGCGTGACCGGCGAGATCCAGCATCAAGACGCGTATCAGACGCCACCGGCGCAAGAGGGCGAAGGTGCGGTGTTAGCGGGATTGTTCAGTTACGGAACGACTTCGCTCGACCGGCTCGCTTTCCAAAAAGCGCTCGACGACATCGCGGCGGATGAAGCCGCCGGCACGAATTTTTCGCTGCACGTCCTGCGCCCGGACTTCGATCGCGGCGTCCAGCTGCTGGCCGACGATGAACTCCATCCCGCCTTACCCGCGCCCGATTTCGCGATCGTGCGCACCCAAACGGCGCAGCAGCTCGCGGGCGAGCAGCAAAGCCCGGGATATTTCGCGCAGCGCGCGGTCGCCAAAGCGATCCTCCCGCCCGGCGATCCCGCCTTGCGCGAAGCGACGCCGCAGACGGTCGCCGCCGTGACGCTGCCAGCCATCAAAGCGTATCATGCGTCGGTCTACCGACCCGACATGACGACAATCGTCGTGATTGGCAACATCACGCCGGCTGACGCGCGCGCGACGGTCGAAAAGTATTTCGGCGACTGGAAAGCGAGCGGCCCCAGACCGAAGATTGCCTTGCCGCCAGTCCCGCCGAACAAGAAAAGCGCAGCGGTCGTTCCCGACGCCAGCCGCGTGCAGGACCAGACGTCGCTCGTCGAAACGGTGCCGATCGATCGCACGAGTCCGGCGTATTATCCGCTCGAGCTGGGCGATCATGTGTTGGGCGGCGGCTTTTATGCGACGCGGCTCTATCACGATCTGCGTCAGGTCGCGGGGCTCGTCTACAACGTGAACAACGTGCTGGTGGCCGGCAAGACGCGCGCCACCTATCAGATCGAATTCGGCAGCGATCCACAGAGCGTCGTGAAGGCGAGGCAACTGATCGCCCGCGATCTGCACGCGATGCAAACCAAAAACGTCAGTCCGGCCGAACTCGAACAAGCCAAAGCGATCCTCCTGCGGCAACTGCCGCTCGCCGAATCGAGCGAGAATGAGGTGGCAGGCTCGCTCGCCTCGGACGCCTCACTCGGTTTGCCGCTCGACGAGCGTCACCGCGCCGCGCAGATCTACGCGAATCTGACCGCCGCGCAAGTGCGCGCGGCCTTCGCGAAATACATCCGGCCCGCAGGCTTCGTGCAAGTGGTCCTCGGCCCGCAACCGAGTTGATCGGCGGGGTGCCGTTCGTCGCCGTTAGCCGCGGCGACGTGGTCGAATCGGTCCATGCCGTTGCGGCGTGCGCGGTCGATACGCACGGCCGCGTCGCGCTGGCCTACGGCGACGTCGACGCTCCCGTCTATTTGCGTTCGTCGGCCAAGCCGTTCATCGCCGCCGCGATCGTTGAATCCGGGGCGCCGACGCATTTCGGATTCGATGCGCGGGAACTGGCCGTGATCGCGGCGTCGCACAACGGCGAGCCGTTTCACGTCGCTGCCGTGCGCAGCATTCTCGATAAGATCGGTCTCGGCCCGGCGGATCTGCTGTGCGGTACGCATCCGCCGTCGTATGAGCCTGCGGCCGCCGCCTTAGCCGCTGCGGGTGCTGCGCCGAGCGCGCTGCACAACAACTGCTCCGGAAAGCATGCCGGCATCCTCGCGATGTGCGTCAGTTTGGGCTTCGACACGTCGACGTATCTCGAAGCGACGCATCCCGCGCAGCGCCGTATTCTGGGTCTGTGCGCGCGGCTGGTCGATGAACCGTTCGACGCGTTACCCCTGGGCATCGACGGCTGCGGCATCCCCGTCTTTGCGACGTCGTTACGGCATGCGGCGCTGGGGTTTGCGCGGATCGCGTCGTTACGCGGCATCAGCGATGCCGATGCGCAGGCGTTGCTCACAGTGCGTGAAGCGATGGCTGCTGAACCGACTTACGTCGGCGGAACGGCGCGCTTCGACAGTGCGCTGCTCGCCGTTACCGCCGGCCGCATCATCGGGAAGGCGGGCGCCGAAGGCCTCCATGCCGACGCCCTGGTGCGCGAGGGTTTGGGCTTGGTACTTAAAGTCGTCGACGGCGGCAAGCGGGCCGTGCCGCCGGCGACGATCGCGCTGCTGGAGGAGCTCGGCGCACTCGAACCGCGCGAAGCCGATGCGCTCGCCGAATTTGCTCGGCCCATCGTCCGTAACGTCGCCGGCCGCATCGTCGGCGCCCTCGAGGTCCTGACTCCGACCGCCCGCGATGCTGTGCCCGCTGGGGTGCCCGCAGGCGAAGCGGCGTACGGGCCATAAGGCGGAACGCGCCGTCGCGGTTTCTCGACACGAACGGCGATCTTTTTTCATGCAACACGGATCTGAGGTATATCGCAGCCGCTCCGAAACAATCGGCAGAGGCTGCGCGTCACTATGGGCGTGATCGATTTCTTTCTGCGGCGGCCGATCTTTGCGATGGTCTGTTCGCTGATCATCGTGCTGGCCGGCATCGTTTCGATTCCGACGTTGCCGGTCGCACAGTTCCCGAAAGTGGCGCCGCCGGTCGTGACCGTGCAGGCCACGTATACTGGCGCGAGCGCGCAAACGGTCGAAAACTCGGTGACGACGATCCTCGAGGAGGCGATCAACGGCGTTCAGGGCCTGCGCTACATCTCGTCGCAATCGAGCAACGACGGGACGAGCACGATCACGTGCACCTTCGACCTCGAGCGCGACCTCGATCTCGCGGCGAGCGATGTGCAGAACGCGGTCAATACCGTCCAGGCCCGTCTGCCGAGCGAAGTCAAAGCGACCGGCGTCACGGTCAGCAAGAACTCGGGAAACTTCATCATGGGCATGGGGTTTTCGTCGCATAACCGCTCGACGACGGCGCTCGATTTGTCCAACTACGCCGACCTCTACATCAAGAACGACCTCAAGCGCATCCCCGGTGTCTCCGACGTCCTGATCTTCGGCGAGCGCAAGTACGCGATGCGCGTGTGGCTCGACCCCAAAAAGCTGGCGGACAACGGGCTCGCGCCGACCGACGTGACGACGGCGATCGCCGACCAGAACGTCCAAGTCGCGGCCGGCGCAATCGGCCAGCCGCCGACCGATGGGCATCAGCCCTATCAGTACTCCGTGCGCGCCCTCGGCCGCCTATCGACCCCCGCCCAATTTGCCGGCATCATCGTCAAGAATACGCCCGATGGTGGCCACGTCTACCTGCGCGACGTCGGGCGCGTCACCCTGGGCGCCGAGACGTATTCGTCCGACCTCCATTTCGACGGTCGTCCGGCGACCGGTCTCGGCATTCT
>JALYUD010000006.1 GCA_030853905.1 Vulcanimicrobiota bacterium | reverse complement strand
TTTCGTAGATCTGCGAGGATGCCGCGGGATCGTGCTGCGACGACATCGGCCTGTTATGCTGCGACGACGTGAACGGATCGCGCGGCGACGACGTGAAGGGATTGTGCAGCGATGATGTGGGCGGATTGTGCGGTGATGCGGGCAGATTATTTTGGGCGCGCCGCCGTAAGATGTCGAGATACCCGATCACGACGGTCAAAGGCGTGCGCAGTTCGTGTCCCGCGTCGGCGACGAACTGGCGCATCTGCGCGTCGGCGGCGCGCCGTTCTTCAAATGCGGCCGCGACTTGCGACGCGGCCGCGTTATAGGCCGCAACCAGTTCCCCGATCTCGTTACGCTGCGAACTTTCAACCGTGCGCGGGTTGAAGTCACCCGCGCCGAAGCGGCGCAAGGATGCCGTCGTTTCGACGAGCGGCCGTAAGGCTTGCCCGGCGATCGCGCGTCCAAGCGACCACGCCGCGACGATAACGAAGATGCCGATCGGGATCATCGCCAGCCAAAACGCATTGATGGTACGCGCCAGCGGCGTCGGGTCGGGCAGGATCGTTATGCGCGCGCCGCCGCTCTCGATGCTGATCGGCGTCAGCCGCAAGAAAATATTCAGACCGAATGGAAACGGGGCCATCGTTTCGGAAGGGTGCCGCAACGGGGAGCCCGGCGACGCTCTCAGCGCGGGCGCGGCTTCCGGGGGCGCAGGTCCGAGCGCCGGCGGAGCTGCCCCCGGTGGTCCGTCGAAGCGAACACGCGCCCCGGTGACAACCACCGGCCGACCTTCTTCATCTTCGCCGATGCTCGCAGCCAGAAAATGCCGGCTGCGCGCCCGAACGCGAAAGATCACGACGTGCAGCCCGGGACGCGAGAGGTCGCGCGCAAGCGAACTCGCGGCCGCTTCGAGCGTGCCGTGGCGCGCGACTTGCATGCGAATTTCGTCGGGCGCTTGGCGGGCGACGGCGGCGCCCGCTTGACGTGAAGCGATCCCGAAGGCGGACAGTGCGAACGCCGTGACGGCCGCCAGCACGATCACGACCAGCACGATCGCGGCGAGCACGTACGCCGCCGTCAAGCGCGTCGCGAGCGTTCGGAACATCATGCCCCTTTGAAGCCGGCCGGCCTTCTATCCGCCCGCAGCGAACCTAGCCTTCGCGCAGAGCGTATCCGACACCGCGATGCGTGTGCAGCAACCGTTTCGGAAAACCGTGATCGATCTTGGCGCGCAAGTACGAAACGTAGGTTTCAACGGCGCCGGGACCAACGTATCGTTCGGTACCCCACACCGCATCGAGCAGTTGATCGCGCGTGAAGACGCGATTGGGACTGCGCAGGAACGTGACCAGCAGATCATACTCGCGGGCCGAGAGCGCGATCCGTCGCTCGCCGCGCGACGCCGCGCGGCTTTCCAAGTTGACTTCGAGATCGGCGTAACGAAGAACGTTCGGTTGCGCCAGGCGCGGGCGACGCAGCGCCGTTTCGAGCCGAGCGATCAATTCGCCCATCTCGAACGGCTTGGCGACATAGTCATCGGCGCCGCCGTGTAAACCCGCGATCTTGTCGCTCGTTTCGTTCTTGGCCGAGAGCATCACGATCGGCGCTTCGGTCAGTTTGCGGAACATCGGCAAGAGCGCGATGCCGTCGACTTTAGGAAGCATGACGTCGAGCACGATCGCATCGGGCGCCCAGTCGTGCGCGATCTGCAAGCCGACCTGCCCGTCGGGGGCCGAGCGCACCTCGTACCCGTCGTCGGCCAGACCGATCTCGAGCAGCTCGCGAATGTTCCGTTCGTCGTCGATCACCAGAATGCGTGGCGGTGCCTGCATCATGCTGCCATCCTACGAAGCGCGCCTGAGACGATCCTGAGAAACGGGGAATATGATCCGGAAGGGCGCCATCCGTGGCGACATAAGGTCGACGCTTGCCAGTTCCCCAAGCGGTAAGTTCCCCGCGCAACGCATTCCTCGTGCCACATCGCATCGTCGAGAAGCGATGATCGACAGTCGCTCTACGTGCAATGGTGCTCGTGAGTGGAGATTTGACGATCCCCGCCGCCTGTCGATGCTCGAGCGCCTTGGTGCGCTCGAAACGACTCCCGATGTCGATTTCGACCGCATCGCGGGCCTCTTAGTGGATGTCCTCGACGTTCCGGCCGCCGCCGTCAACTTCGTCGGGCCCGAGCGACAAGTTTTCAAGGGCTGCGCCGGCATGCCGGAGCCGTACGCGTCGACGCGTGAGTTGCCGCTCACGTGGGGCTATTGCCCTAGCGCCGTTACGCTGCGCGAACCGTTGTTTATCGCCGACGTGCGGACCGACCCGACGTTCGCGCAGAATCGAGCCGCCGAAGTCGTTGGTGTCGTCGCCTATGGCGGCGTGCCCCTCATCGACGACGGCGGCCATGCGCTCGGCACCGTGTGCGCCATGGACGTCGTGCCGCGCGACTGGTCGATGCGCGATCGACGGATCATGGAAAGCTTCGCTGCTCTCGTCGTCAGTGAGTTGCTTCTGCGCCTCAAGAGCGAAGAACGGCATCGCGCTCTGGCGGATTCCGAGCGCCGATTCCGCGTACTTGCGGAGGCCGTTCCCGTGATCGTCTGGACGGCCGATGCCGCAGGATGGATCGATTGGTACAACCATCGCTGGTATGAGTACACGGGGCAAACTCCGCAAGAAGCGGCGGGCTGGGGGTGGCAAGCGGCTCATCATCCCGACGATTTTCCCAGCGTCATGGAAGCGTGGCCGCACTCGATCGCAACGGGCGAGCCCTTCGAGATGGAGTTCCGCTTGCGCCGCCACGACGGCGTCTTCCACCAGTTCTTGACGCGCATCCGGCCCTTACGGGACGACGCCGGAGAGATCGTTCGCTGGTACGGCAGCAACATCGACATCCAGGCGCAGCAAGAAGCGTTCGAACGAACGCAGCGAGTCGCCCAGACTTTGCAGAGCGTTTATTTGCCCGCGGTGCTGCCGCACACGGCGCAGGTGCGCATCGACAGCATTTATCTTCCCGCTGAACACGATGCGCTGATCGGTGGCGATTGGTATGATGCCGTACAATTACCCGACGGGCGCTTTCTCATCTCGATCGGCGACGTGGCCGGTCACGGCCTCGATGCGTCGGTCACCGCGGGGCGATTGCGCCAAACGATCGTGGCGCTCGCCTTCGAAAACGGCGACCCGGCAAACATCCTCAACAGCGTCAATCGCATCTTACGGTTCCAAGAGCCGGCGGTCTTCGCGACGGCGATCGTCGGTTTTCTCGATAGCGGCTGTACGACGTGGACTTACGCCGCAGCCGGACACCCGGCGCCGCTCTTGGCGTATACGAACGAGCGGCCGGCATGCGAGTTGCCGCTCGGCGGACTGCCGCTCGGTGTACAGGATCACCTCGAGCTCGTTTGCCACGAGGTCGAAATCAGGCACGATGCCGTCTTGGCGTTATACACGGATGGGTTTACGGAATTCGACCGCAACGTCGCCGCTGCCGAAGAGCGGCTGCGCGCCGCCGTCGCCCGTTTGGTCGGCGACACGGCGGTAACCCATCCGGCCGCTGCCGTGAAGGAAGCGGTGCTCGACGGCGCACCGACGAGCGATGACGCGGCACTCCTGATCGTCCAATTCTCAACCGTTATCGAGGACAGCCTGCGCTCCGCTCCGACGATGCTCGTCAAAGAGTGGCGCTTCCATTCGAGCGACGCATGGACCGCGCGCACCTCGCGTCACGAATTGATCGATTTCATCCGCCGCTTCGCCGACCCCGCGGCATCGGTCTTCGAGGCCGAACTGATTCTAGGTGAAATCCTGGCGAATACGGTCGAGCATGCGCCGGGGCTCGTGGAGATTCGGATCGATTGGACGAGCGCGAAGCCCGTCGTTACGGTGCGGGATACCGGTCCGGGGTTACGCCAACTCGGGGGCAAGCTGCCCGAAGACCTCGCGAGCGAACACGGACGCGGACTCTTCCTCGTGAACGCACTCGCCGACGACGTATCCGTCAGCCGCGTGCACGGCTTCGGAACGGAACTGCGCGCCGTGCTGCCGCTCGTCCGCCGTTAGGCACTTCGTGCGCATGTACCGACTCCGTCGTCGACATCCTCGCCGAGATGCCGCTCGGTGACTCTGTCTTCGTGGCTTACGAGTCCGGCAGGTCGGTGAGTGCCTTCGACATCACGTTACGGGGAGCGGGGCGGCGTCGGGGCTGCTGAGTTGGAGTGCGGCGGCCGTCGCGAAACCGGCGTGGCTGCGCGGTGCGTCGACGATCGCCTCGACGGCGCGCCGGTACGGTTCAAGTTCGCCCGTCGTCACGTATTCGATATGGCCGCTCCCGTGCGCACGAAGGGGCGGCGCAAGTGTGGTGGAAGCGCGCTGCTGCACGAACGCGGCGGCGCGGCGTGCTTGCGCTTGCGCCGGATCGATGCGCGGAACGTCGGCGAGAATGGCGGCGAAGTGCGAATCGAGCAGCGGGTAATGGGTGCAGGCCAGCACCAGCGCGTCGAGCGGCCCGTTCAATTGCGCGCAGGCTGCAGCGACGGCGTCGCGGGCGAGCGGACCGATGTGCCGGCCGCTTTCGACCAGCGGAACGAGCGCGGGTGCGGCCACTTCCTGAACGACGATCGTGGGGTCGCGTTGCCGGATCGCGTCGCCGTACGCGCCCGCGCGAATGGTCGCGAGCGTGCCGATCACGCCGACCCGTCGCGCTCCGCAATGCGCGACTTCATCGGCGGCGGCGGCGATCAAGTCGAGAATCGGCACGCTGCAACGCGGCCAGCCGCGCGAGGCGGCGATAGCACACGACGTATTGCAACCCATCACGATCGCGTCGACGCCGCACCCCTCGAGGTACGCGACATTGTGAGCGAGCAAACGTTCAAGCTCGGCGGCGCTGCGGTCGCCGTACGGAACGTGGGCCTGATCGGCGTAGTAGACGAGGTCTTCGGCGGCCAACAACGCGCGCACGGCGCGCAAAACGGTCAGACCGCCAAGACCCGAATCGAAGATGCCGAGAATGCTCGCCTACCCCCTGCACCAGCGTCGCGGCATCATTCTAGCCTTCGCTGCTTGGCCAATGTCAATCATTTGGACTTTACGATGAAAGTTCGGCCCCAGCACATCTTTTAGCGGGCGCCGTCGTCCGGCGGCAACTGCGACACCGGCGGCGGCGCTGAGCTGTATTCGCCGACGCCTTCGGCGATCGCCAGCGCGATCTTTTGCAAGAACGCCGGATCGTGTAGGTAAGCCGCGTCACGGGGACTCGTCAGAAACGCCGATTCGATCAGGATAGCCGGCATCTCCGCGTGGGCAATCACGTAGAACTTGTCCTTGATGATGCCGTCATCACGGGTCGGCAAATCGGCCGCTAGGCGGGCATGAACCGCGCGCGCGAACGCGTACGAATCCGGCTTGTAGTAATACGTCGTCGTTCCACTGACGGAGCCGCTGTTGGGAAACGCATTGCTATGCACGCTGATGAAGAGCCGCGCTTGCACATTATTGGCGATGTCGTCGCGCGCTTGCAGTTCGTCGCGAGCCGAGTCGTTGGGTTGATAGACGTCGACGTCGGAGTCGCGGGTCATTTTGACGATCCAGCCGCGCGCGACCAGTAAGTCGCGCAAGCGTCGCGACATGTCGAGATTAAGGTCTTTTTCGACCAGTCCGTTGTGGAGCGCCCCGACGTCGCTTCCGCCGTGCCCCGGATCGATCACGATGATGCGCGAGCCGTTCTTCGGCGGCGGAGCCGCGAACTTCCATGTGCCCGTCGGAACGGGAATCGGTTCTTCGTTGCTCGGTGGGAGCGGCGCGGGAGCGGCGGCCGCGGCCACGAGCCGACCGTCGACGAGTTGGCCGTAGCCGACGCGCTGCGGGCTCGCGTCGTCGACCGCGTCGATCGCGATCGTTGCGCCGCCGGGCTCGGCCAGCAGGTTGACGACGCGCGGCGAGACGAGGGTGAAGGCGATGCGGACCGTCGGCAGGTGGTCGCGGGGTCCGATGAAGCCTTTGACCCGCAGCGACTCGACCGCGGCTTCCTGCAACGATTCGTCTTCAGGCTGGACGGCAAGCACGGCGGGTTTGAGGTCGACGTACCAGCGATCGTCGGCGAGGCGATGCCATTCGTAGCTCACGTTGCCCGAGAGCGAGAGGTGCAGATTGAAGCCGCCGCCGCTCGTCGGCGCACTCGTCAGCGCGGTGATCGTTACGGGAGCGCCGATCGTTGCGCTCGGGGCGGGCAGCGGGGTGCCGGTATTCGGCGTTGTGGATTCGGCGGACTCGGGCGACGTCGGCGCAGGCGGGTTTTGCGGTGAAGTCCAGGCGCTTCGCAACGGTGCATTGGCGACGGCGGTCTCGCCCTGCGCGGGCAGCGGCGAACCGCGCAACGCCACGCCCGACGGCGCGAACTCCAAGGTCAGCGCGTTGCGGAATTCGCTCGGCAAGAGCACGTGCACGCTGCCGGGGGTCGCGTCGAAGTCGACCGTCGTCGTCGGGTTCTTGGGCGTCCCGGCGCTGGCGATCACGACACCGGCCAGTGCCGGCTGTGCGATGTTGCGCTGGCGCTCGAGGGTCGAGCCGACGCCCGAGAACGACAGCGCGACGTGCGTATCGCCGGGCGACGTGAGCCGTCTGAAGTGCAAAGCCGTTGCGCCGTGCAAAGTCAGCACGGTCGCCCGTTTTTCGCTATGCACGTCGAGCGCTCCGATCTCGGGTTGCAGCACCGTCGTCGCGCCGTCGGTCAGGGCCTCGACATAGAGCGCGTTCGCGAGTACGGTGAACGGCAGGTAGACGGCATCGCCGCTCGCGTACGGAGCGAACGGCGCGGTCTGCGCGACGCCCCCGACCGTGTAATGCGTCGAGCCGACGGTGAAGGCGATCGTGCGCCGGTCGGCGCTCGTAACGATGATGTACTTCTGACCCGGCTGATACGCTAGCGTCGCGCCCGTCGCGCCGAGAAAGCGCGCCAGACCGCTGTCGCTCGTCTCGATGGCAAGCACGCCGTCGTGCAGTTGCGGCTGCTCGAAGATCAAGCGCGTGCCGGCGAACCAGTAATCCGTCGTCGCTTCATCGGCCCGCGCCGGAGCGGCGCAGATGCCGCTGCAGGTAAGCAGGGCGACGGCGATCAGCAGCTTTACAATGAGCACGTTACCAACTTTGACGCGTGAGCGGTTCGTCCAGTTCAAGATGACCTCCGGGCAGCGTGGGAACGCGCGCTCCGTCGACGAGAACTTGCACGGCATCGATGCCAGGCAACGCCGTCAACGTCCAGACGAGCGCTTTGAACTCACCGCTTTCGGTGAGGCTTCCACTTTGGTCGCTCGCGATGCCATTACCAAGATCGACCGAAGCCGTTGAACCCTTAACGTGAACCGACCGGACGACCGTTCCCGCCGGGAAGCGCACGGCGGAAATGTCGCTCGGCGGCCCCGCAACGGCTTGGACCGCCGCGTAAAACGCGACGCTGGGGAGATCGCGCGCAGTGCCGAGCGAGACGTTCCATTTGGCTAACGTCGTGCCGTCGGTCTTCGTGTAGTAGGCGGTGACCGTTTCCCCAAGCGGAGCCGCCCGGTGCGCGAACGCTCGGTAACCAAAATACGCGGCAATGCCAAGCAGTGCGACGACGCCCAAAGCGCGCAGCAACCTCATTGCCGCCGTGCGTTCGCTGCGCGCCGGCTCGCGTCCCGCAATCAGCGTTTAGCAAGCGGCTGTGTCACGTGCCGGGCCAGGCGCTATTGCAAGTATTTCTCGACGGTGTCGCCCGAACGTAAGTGCGCGTTGTGCGGATCTTGCCCGAACTCGTCGCGGGCGCGGCGTTGCCGCAGCAGATCGTAATAACGGTCGAGTTCGACGTTCACTTCGTTCAGACGTCGCCGCGCCGCCTCATCGAGCGGCGCCGCCTGGGAGGCGTCGAACAAGCGGTGCTCTTCGGCGACCAGCTCCTCGATATGGCTCTGGATGTCGCCGGAGTTCACGGACCGCCCGCTTCGGCGTCGTCGGGCATGCCCTCCTCGAGTTCCGATTCAGTGATGACCTGCTGCTGCGAAACCAGGCCCGTGTCGTCGGCTGCGATGATTCCGTCGTGGGGATCGTGCGGGTCGTCGTCGCCCGCAAGGGGTCGTTCGATATCATCGTTGTGCATGGTCGTATCGTACCCACCGTTACGATTCGTCTTCGTAACCGTTTCATCTTCAGGGAAGGGATCAGGCCATTCCCTCGCTTTCTTGCATGACTTGGCCGTAGTTGAGAAGCGCGACGAGCGACGTGCCGCCGACGACGTTGCCGATGAACACCGGGAGGAGGTACGAGCCGAGATACGCGCCGGCCGAGAGGTGCCCCGCGGCCATCACGTACATCACTTCGACCGAGCCCGCGATGATGTGCGAGAACGAGGCTAGGCCGACGACGTAGGTGACGATGATGATGACGAGCGGCCGCATCTGGTCCGCGAACGGCAGAAACCAGACCATTAAGGCGATCAGATAACCGGAGGCGATGCCGCGTACGACGATCGTTTCGAAACTTGGCGCGGCGGCTTGTTGACCGATCGCCAGAAACGCCGCACGGACGTGCTCGGAGAAGATCGGCAAGTGCGCGACCGCAATCGCAAAGCAGGCCGTACCGATCAAATTAGTGGCGAGCACGATGCCCCACAAGCGCGCGACCTTACCGAGCGTCCGCATCTTGTCCGGGTTGTCGAGCAGCGGCAAGATCGCCGTCAGCGTGTTTTCGGTGAACAGCTGCTGGCGTCCGAGGATGACGAACAGAAAGCCGAGCGTGTAGCCGAAGCTGCTCAAGAGCGGACGCCATGTCGTATCGGGCAGCATCGAGCGGATCAGCCCTTCACCCGCAAACGAAAACCCCATGGCGAGTCCTGCGGCAAAGCCCGACGCAGCAAGCGAGAATGCGGGGCGGCGCAGTTCGAGCTCGCCCTCGCGACGCACGGTCTCGAAGACGACGACCGCCCGCGGGGGGCTACGCTCTTCGACCTCGCGCTCTTCGTCTTCGGTCAGCTCGACGGTCGAGCCGGCCTTCACCTCATCGGATAGGGGCATGCCGTTATCTTCCTGCGCCAAGCGGTCGACATAAGGGAGTAGGAGGCCCGATAGGCTCCTTGGGGGCGGCGGGGTAAGGGGCAACCGATGGGTCCGCGCATCTACAACCTGTTTCCGACCTTGGCGGGGCCCATGGCGCGCTGGACCGACCATCTCGATCGCATCGCTGCGATGTGCTTCGACTGGGTGTACGTCAATCCGTTTCACCGTACCGGCGGCTCCGGCAGCCTCTACGCCGTGGCTGACTACCGGCGGCTCAATCCGCTGCTGCGCGGCGCGGACGTCGCCGACGATGATGAAATCCTGCGTGACTTTTTGGCCGCGGCGCGCAAACGCAGCCTCTCGGTCATGATGGACCTCGTCATCAACCACACGGCCGACGATAGCGCGCTCGCGCGCGAGCATCCGCAATGGTACCGGCGCGATGCGGCCGGCGCGATCGTCTCGCCCTCGGCTGTCGATCCCGACGATCCGACGAAGGTGACGGTGTGGGGCGATCTCGCCGAACTCGATTATCGCGAACGGCCCGAGCGTGCCGAACTCGTCGCCTACTTCGCGCAGATCGGCCGCCACTACGCCGAACTTGGCGTGCGCGGTTTCCGCTGCGATGCGGCCTACCAAGTTCCAGGCGGCGTTTGGTCGGACATCATCGCGGCGGTGCGCGCGGTCCGGCCCGATGCCTTCTTCGCCGCCGAAACGTTAGGGTGCTCGCTGGAAGCGGTCGCGCAGCTCGGCGGGGCTGGTTTCGACGCGCTCTTCAACAGCGCGAAATGGTGGGACTTCGAGGCGGACTGGCTCCTCGACCAATACGAAGAGTTTCGCCACATCGCGCCGTCGATCGCCTTTCCGGAAAGCCACGACACGCCGCGACTGGTCAGCGAACTCGGCGAGCGCACTGCCCTCGAAATCGAAGCGGCATACCGCTTCCGTTATCTGTTCGCGGCCGTCTTTTCAAGCGGCGTCATGATGCCGATGGGCTACGAATTCGGCTTCGCCAAGCGGTTCGACGTCGTGCGCACGCGCCCGGACGACTGGGAGGCGCCGCGCTTCGACCTGAGTGAATTCATCGCTGCGGTCAACGCAATGAAAGCGTCCGTCCCGGCCTTCAATGAAGAGGAAGCGCAGCATCTCGTGCGTTTTGGTCCCGGCGCGCCGCTTGGGCTCATGCGCGACGGGGGCGCGAGTTCCGGCCATACGATCGTGCTCTTCAATCCGAGCGGCAGCGCGACGACGCGGGTCGACGCGGCCGACACGATCGGAGCGCTCGGTCATGCAGCGCGCGAGATCACGCCCGGCACGCCGCCGCACGTGCTCGATCCGCAGGAACGGATCGCGGTTCCGCCGCTCGGCTTACGCGTCTTCGTGCGCGACGTCGTCGCGGCGCAGCCTCTG
>JALYUD010000002.1 GCA_030853905.1 Vulcanimicrobiota bacterium | reverse complement strand
CATGAGCGCAAGCATCCCTTCTTCCATGCGTGCGCCGCCGCTGGCCGTGAAGATGACGCAGGGCAAACGCCGCTCGCGTGCTTCATCGAGAAGGTTCGCAATCCGTTCGCCGACGACCGTGCCCATCGTCCCACCGCGAAAGCTGAAATCCATCACGCCCAGAGCGACCGGAAAGGCGTCGAGCGTTGCGAACCCCGTGACGACCGCCTCGGAAAGATTCGACTTGATCCGATCCGTTGCGAGTTTATCGGGATACGCGCGTCGATCGACCCATCCGAGCGGGTCTCCCGGCAAAATCTCGGTTCCGATCTCGACGAAGTCGCCGTCGACGAGCGAGTTTATCCGATCGTAGGCCGACATGCGGAAGTGGTGCTGGCACTTCGCGCAGACCGAAAGGTTGACGGCAAGATCCTTGCGGTACAACATCTCGCCGCACGACGGGCACTTCACCCAGAGTGCCGCGTCCTCGGCGGGGACGTCCTTGTCGCGCAGGCGGCGCAGCCAGTCGGGCATCGGCATCAGGCGACCGTCTTTTCGGCCGGCGCGGCAACGGCATCGAGCGAATGACCGGCGCGTTTCCGCCCGGCCCAGCGGCCGGCGTAGATGCGGCGCAGTTGGCGCAAATAATTCGTGATCTCTTTGCCGTTGAGTTTCGATTCGCCGACGACGCGGTCGGTGAATACGTACGGCACTTCGAGCGCTTTACCATAATGCGCTTTGGCCGCCACTTCCAGGCCGATCTTGAAGCCGATCGGATCGAGTTCGACGCCCTGCAAGGCCTCGCGGCGCACGAGTATGTAGCCGCTCGTAATGTCGCGGATCGGCGTGAGCGGCCACGCCAGCATGCAGGCGACGAGCGACGTCACCTTGCGTTTGAGCGGCCAATTCCTAATGCCGCCGCCTTTGACGTAACGGCTGCCGACGGCCAAGCCGTATTTGCCGCTTTCGAGCGCGCGAACCATCTGCGGGATGATCGCCGGATCGTGGCTGAAGTCGGCGTCGATTGCGCCGAGCGCAAGCGAATCGGGGCGCGCGAAACGCCACCCCTCAATAACGCCGCTCGACAGTCCCATCTTCCCGGCACGGTGCAGGCAGCGCACCGCGAAGCGGCCCGCGAGCCGATCGACGAGTGCGCCGGTGCCGTCGGGGGAGTTGTCGTCAACGACGATCATCTCGCCGTCCAAGTTATTTCGGCGAAACACGTCGTCGAGGGTCGCGATCAGCTTCTCAATCCCGCCCGCTTCGTTATACGTCGGGATGACGATGCTGAACTTCAAGCGCGTTTGCACCCCATAACCGGATTGTATACGCCCACCCCGCCCCCGTCTCATGCTCGTTGAGCTTGAATTGGGCTGTGGACGTCGTCGCTACGGGGCTCACGTGGATTCGACTTCGTCGAATCTGTAGCGTTCGCGGCTTCGCCGCAAGCCGCCGCCTTCGGCCCTGGTCCTCGCCACAGCCCAAATGCGCACCTTCCGAGCGCGTGTCGGTATCCGGTCCCCACGGAGGGCAGCGATGGTTCAAGTTAAAGCTGCAGTGCCTGAGACCGGATTCAGAGGTCGCCGCTTGCGTAGAGGAGCGCGCTGCATACTACGAGGGCGGCGGTTTCGGTGCGCAGGATGCGCGCGCCGAGCGAAACGGTTCGGCCGCCGGCTGCTTCGGCGGCGGCCGCCTCCCGCGCCGAAAGTCCGCCTTCGGGCCCGATCACGACGAGCACCGTTTGCGCGGTGGACAGTAGCGGCGGTAAGCATTCGCGTAACGAGATGCCCCTGGCTAGTTCCCACGGTACGAGCGCTAGATCGAATTCGTGGAAGCGGGCGCACACATCGGCGAACGCTGCGGTTTCTTCGATGACCGGCACGTCAGTGCGGCCGCACTGCTGCGCGGCGCTCGTTGCCAAACGTTCCCATCGCGCTCGTTTGCCGGTGTGGGGCGGCCCGGCGACCGTACGTTCGCTCGTAAACGGTAGCATGCGCACTACTCCGAGCTCAGTCGCCTTTTCCACGACGAAATCCATCTTTGCGCCCTTGGGGAAGCCCTGCGCCAGCGCGATGCGCAGCGCCGCCGCCGGTAGCGGCGCATTCTCGGCCAATAAGCGGGCACGTATTCCTTTGCCGTCATCAACAATTTCGGACGCATACGCTCGGCCTGATGAGTCGATGATTTCAACTGCATCGCCGGCGCGCGCGCGCAAGACGACGATCAGCTTTCGTGCATCGTCGGCCGCGAATTCGACAAGCTCGCCAAGTGCGTAAACCCCAGCGACGAAGAAGCGAGGTCGCCGCTGATTGCGCGCGGTCGAATCCGGAGGAGAATCAACCATCATCGAATCCGTGCGAGGATTCGATAAAGCCGAATCTTTTGGCTCGGGGACACAGTCCGACGACCTTCTAGGGTGCAAACGCGTCCTTGACGCGCTCGAAGAAGGAGCGATCGTCGACCTGATCGCCGCCTTCGCGCGCATATTCCTCGAGCAGCTCGCGTTCGCGGCGCGACAGTTTGCTCGGCACGACGACGTGAACCGTCGCCAACAGATCGCCGCGCGCGCTGCCGCGCACGGTCGGCATTCCCTTGCCGCGCAAGCGGAAGGTCGCGCCGCTTTGCGTTCCCGCAGGAACGGCCAACGATGCGGGAGTGTCGAGCGCATCGACCTCCACCGTTGCACCGAGCGTCGCTTGGGTGAATGAGATCGGCAGGTCGGTGTAGAGGTCCGCACCGTCGCGCCGGAAACGTGCGTGGCCGGCGATACTGAGGTACACGTACAAATCGCCCGGCGGCCCACCGTGCGCGCCGCCTTCACCGTTACCGGCGACGCGAATGCGACTGCCGTCATCGACGCCGGCCGGAACCTTAACGGTTAAGGTACGATGCTTTTCGACGCGCCCTTGACCGCCGCACGTCTGACACGGTGTGGGCGCGATATTTCCGTCCCCGCCGCATTTCGTACACGTCGTCTGGGTGACGAATTGGCCGAGCGGCGTCTGGCGGACGGCGCGCATCGTGCCCGTACCGTTGCAGCGATCACAGCGCTGCACGAGCGTGCCCGGCTCGGCGCCGGAGCCGCGGCAGGTTTCGCACTGTGCGAGGTGATCGAAGGTCAGCTCACGCTCCGCGCCGCGAAAAGCGTCCTCGAGCGTGATGCGCAAGTCGTAACGCAAATCGGCGCCGCGCTGCGGTCCGCTGGGACGCTGCGCTTGGCCGCGGCCGCCTCCGAAGAACATGTCGAAGATGTCGCCGAAGCCCTCGCCGCCGCCGAAATTGAAGCCACCCGTACCGTTGCCGGCGGCGCCTGGTACGCTCCCGAAGCGATCGTACTGCTGCCGTTTGGCGGGATCGGAGAGGACCTCGTATGCTTCGTTGATCTCCTTGAAGTGAGCTTCGGCGGCGGTCTTGTTTTCGGCGACGTCGGGATGATAGCGGCGAGCGAGAGCGCGATACGCAGTTTTGATGTCGTTGTCCGACGCGTCGCGGCCGACGCCGAGAACGCTGTAGAAATCGGTTGTCACGATACCGTTAAAGCCGTTCGCCGAGAACGCAGTTGATGCTTCGGCAAGCCGAACCCGTTGTCAATTCGGCTTCGCCGAATCGCCAACAAACGCGGCAGTCGGGCAAAGCCCGAGTTCCTACAATTAATCGGAGCCTCCCAAATGGCGGTTGAGCGACTGCGCCGTTACCGAAGCGATCGCGAGCAAGCGCGCGTACGGCATACGACGCGGACCTAAAACGGCGAGCAGCCCGACCATCTCATCCCCAAAATGGTACGGTACCGTGACGACGCTACACTCGGTGATGTCGTCGGAACCGAGTTCGTGTCCGATCTTGATGTTCGGTTCGGTCGACCCGACCGAATCGGCGACCAGGTCGTAGAGCGCCTTCTGTTCTTCGATGATGCGCAAGATCGAGCGCAGCTTGCGCAAGTCCTGAAATTCCGGCTGATCGAGCAGATGCTGCGCGCCGCTGGACATGACGGCGGGAAGCTCGGCGCCGTCGGTTGCATCCCCGAGCGCTCCGGCAAGAGCCGCGACCAGCTCCGCCGGCAGCGCGGCCTCCGCAACGACGCGCGCGACGTCGGCGCTCGTAATCTCACGCATGTGCTTACCGCCGAAGGCGGCGTTGAGATGATTGGAAAGCCGGGTCAGATCGTCGGCCGCGATGCCGCTCGTATGGTCGAACGTCTTCTGGACGGCGAGTCCGAGCGACGTCACGACGACCGCGAGCCCGGTGCGCTCGGTGAGCCAAATCAATTGGATGTGCCGAAACGTTTGCACGTCGCGGTGCGGTGCGACCACAAACGCGACGTTACGCGTCAGTGCTCCAAGCAGCCGCGTCGTGTGTTCGATCACGTCGTCGAGCTCACGGCTCGCCGCGCGAAATTCGTCGTGGATGCGCCGTTGTTCGCTACTCTCCAGAATTTCGGGGCGCATCAAACGGTCGACGTAGGTGCGGTAGCCGGCGTCGGAGGGAACGCGCCCTGCAGACGTGTGCGGCTGCACGAGATATCCGGCCGCCTCGAGTTCCGCCATCTCGTTGCGAATCGTTGCCGAACTGACGCCCAGGTTGTACTTTTGGGTCAGCGTGTGCGAGCCGACCGGCTCGGCTGTCGCCACGTACTCATAGACGACCGTCGCCAGGATGAAGGCTTTACGTTTGTCGAGTTCGGGCCTTACCGGGACGGCATCGCCGGCACGAGGATTTTTAGCAGTCACGGATTCGGAGTGCTAGCATTCCTTCCAAAGTACCATTCCCCTGGCGCCCGGTCAAGATTCAACAGGTAATTGAGTGCGACACCGTCCTAAACGCCCGACGGAACCGGAGAAGCGCTCGCCGGGATCGAGAGTGCCGCGGCCACGGCGGCGTTCAGTTCGCCGTACGTCATCTCGCCGATCGAAACGTACGAGACCGTGCCGTCGGGACGCACGACGATCGTCACAGGAATCGGGCCGCCGCCGTTCGTGAGCGAATACGCGGCAAAGATCTTGCCGTCGGGATCGTCAACGACGGGGATGTCGAGGCCGCGCTGCTGCAGGAACATGCGCGCGGTGCCTGGAGGCTCATCGTTGATCGTCAGCAGGTCGATCGCGCTGCCGTACGACGCGTGCAGCTTTTCAAACATGTCGAGCTCGTCGCGGCACGGCGGACAATACGTCGCCCAAAAGTTGATGACGACGGGTTTTCCCTTCAGGGCGCCGAGCGACTGCGGTCCCCGTCCCGCATTGAAGGTGAAGTCCGGAGGCGGCTTCGCCAACGAGACGGTGCGCAGACCGGTTGAGGGCGGCTCATTGCGACGCGCCTGAGCCGCGGACGGCAAGGTAGCGGCGCATAGAATGAACAGCGGCACCCCGAACCGACAAATCGAACGAACCCTTTGGCAGTACAAGGTCACCGAATCAGATGATCCGTGCGACGCCGCTCTCGGACGGCGGGGGAAGCACCGCGGTCGCGGCGCCGGTTAGCGTCGCGGCCTGTGTACCGCTGCGCTGCTGCTTGGCAAGGTATGCTTTCGCTTTATCGACTTCGCCGGTCAGCGAGGTGACGGTCAGCTGCATGGAGCCGATCGCTTTGACTTTGAAGTTCGACATATCGTCCATGGCTTGCATTACATTGGCGAACGCCAGCTTGAGCTTCTCGACATCGACCGTCGCGCTCGAAGCCTGACTGTAGACGCGGGTCGCGTTGTCTTTGAGCATCCGGGCGTTACCGGCAATGAGGTTGCCCGTCGTCGTATTGAGCGCTTGAATCTGGTCGAGGACGAGCCGTTGACTTGCGATGGCTTGAGCGACGACGACCGCCGTGCGCAGCGCCGAAACGGTCGTCGTCGTCGCGCGTTCGATGCCTTTTTGCAGCTCGGCGTTGTTCTTCTTGACCAGATCGAGGGCCATGTAGCCTTGGATGTTGACGGCCATTTGGGTCGCGATGTCCTGTTGTTTTTGCCGCGCGTAGAACAGCACGTCTTCTTTGAGGATGCGCGCTCGCTCAGGGTCGCTCACTTCGATCGACGCGATCTGTGCTTCGACGGCGTCGGCAACGTGCGCGGCCAGGTACGCATACTGCTCGAGCGTGCCCATCAGCTTCCACATGTTGACCTTCTCCTGCTCGATCGACGCATTGTCGCGCATCAGCTGATCGCGCGAGCGGTACAGCGCCTCGATGATCGCGTTGAGATGGCCTTGCGACGATTCGTACCCGCGGAAATAGGTTTGCACCTTATTGCCGAACGGCATGAAGCCGAGCAATTTTTTGGGCGAGAACAAGTCGCCCTGACGCGACGGGTCGAGTTTCTCGATCGTCCGCCGCAGATCGAGCATTTGCTTCGAGACGTCCGATTCGTTGCCGAACGCGCCGCTCGACATCGTCCGCGCGGGTCGATCCAATAAGGAGTTCGCGACGTTGGCCGAGGCGACGATCTCTTTGCTCGCCATTGAACTGAGCGAATCGACGGCATGTTTGAATTCGGGCCCGTCGACCGGCAGCGACACAAGCGTCTTGGCGACCTGGTCGACCTGTGCTTGCAGCGCCATTTTTTGCTCGGGCGTAACCGGCACTTTGCCGACCGCCGCTGCCGGCGCGACCGGCTTAACCGGCTCGGGAGCAATAAGTGCCGGTTCGGGTGGCGTCAGTTGCAGATCGTCGGTCAAGATGTTCTCCCCGGCTTCACCGGTCGCCGTTGTGGATCACCGGTCATTGATGTTGAGCGTCTTCGGTCCGCCGCAGAGATAACGCTCATGCGGGATGAACGCCTCAGCGCCGCTCTCGTTCTGGTTTTCGCGCGTTCCTTCGAACAGCCCGGCAACCAAGTCGGACACACCCTGGCCGGCATCGCCGGCGCCTCCGCCGCCGCCGAAAATGCTTCCGATAATATCACCAAAATCGCTCATGATTGCTCTTCCGTTGATGCTTTAGGACAGTCTCCATAAGGGGGATTGAGATTTAGCGCCATGCGTTAAATCTCAGCCCCTTAGTCGTTGAGGCCGATTTGGAATTGCGGCTTGACGCCCTTCGATTCGGCGCGGCGCACGATCGAGGTTCCGATCGCTAGGAACTCGATGATGTGCGGCTGCCAGATATGGTTCTTTTCGATGATCTGCATGCCGACGACGCCCTCGGCGCCGTGCGACTCCGCTTCGGCCTGCATGCGTGACATCGCCAGTTCGCGCGCATCGTAGATCGCTTCGGTGTAGTTGGGCAGCTCGATGTTGTTGCCTAACGTGCGCATGCTTTGCATGAAGCCTTGATGCGCAATGTGATAAACGCACGTCCCGAGCACGAGCTCGGCCGGAATGTAACCAGCCTCATGAAGCTTGTAGAAATCCTGCACCGAGAGATCGCTCGTGAACGGTTTGCCGTGCGCCGTGCGGTAATCGCTGCCTTGCGGCGCCCCGACGGCGGTTCCGATGGCCGTGAACTCGAGGGCATTGGCGGCCCAAGCGTAACCGCCCACTTCCAATCGGACGCCGACGATGCCGTCGGCGCTCAAAGTCGACGCTTCTTCTTCCATGCGCGCCATGGCCAACTCGCGCGCTTGGTACATCGCCTGCGTCAACACGCCGAGCTCGGAATTCGCGTAGTAGTTCGCATATTGGATGCCGACGTGAAAGATCGAACTACCCAGAACCAGACCGCGTGGTTCCATGCCGAGTTCCTTGAGCAGGACGAACTCCGAGACGGAAAGATCGCTCGTGAAAAGCGGTTTGCCGCCTTCGCCGCGCATCCGCCGTAGCCGCGAGATCGCATCGACCGGAACGCCGCCGCCCGTCGTCTGCACCACGCTTTGTGCCGCGTTGCCGCGATTACCGCCGCCGAAAAATCCCATCGACTCAGATCACCTCGCAAAGAAGGAAGTAAGTTGTTCGCGCGCCGCACGGTCGCGTTCGACGTAGGCGCTCACGTCGTCGAACAGGCCGCGCAGCCATTCGCCGACGTCGCATTGTTCCGTGCGCAGGGCGATGCCGCGTACGACCTTCGTGCACGACGTGGCAATTCCCGAGCGCGTCCCCTCGAGCGCATAGCGCAAGACGTGGTCGCCGCGCGGAACGTCGATCGTGACGGCCCGCGGCACGCCCCCGAACATGCCCCGCTGCACTCGCGTCAGGGCCGGCAAGAGCGCCGAAAACCGCTCGGCTGCGATTCCGACCAGCCGGGCGGGCTCAGCCGCCGCGGTCGCTTCTAGCTGCGAGAAGAGGCGCGCGACGAGCGTCCGCGGCGGAGCGTCGCCCGGCTCGAGCGCCGTCGGTGCTTCGGGAAGCTCGTCAACCGGCCCGAAGCGTTCGCTCAGGAAGGCCCCGTTGGCGGCGAGGTTCGTACGCCCGGCTTCGGTCAGGGTCGACAGTCGCTGTGCCGTCGCTCGTTCGAGGAGGGTCAGCTGCCCGGTGACCATCTCCGTCGCGGCGGCATCGCGCTGGCTTGCCGGAATGTCGAGGTATGCGGCCAGCGTGTCAGGCAGATAGCGTCGCTCGGTTTCCTTCAAAGCGTACGCCGCCTCGTCCGCACCCGTCGTTCGCTCACTGAGCCGACCAGCTTCCGCAAGCATCGCTTCGATTCGCGTGACCGTCGCGAGCGCTTCGGCAGGGAGCCCGGAGGAGTTCATCACGTCATACTTCTACCGCTCGGCCCTAACTTGCTGCCTCGTCCACTGCCGGCGCCTGCGCTGTCATGGAACGGGCCCGGCATAGTAACGAAAGTCGGCGTCGGCGGCGGGGATCGGTGCGGGGCCATGGGAGGGGGGCCGCGGGCGGCACACCAATCGCCGCACATGGCGACGAACGCGGATTCCGCTACGATCGAGGCGTTGCTGGCGGAGTCTCGCCGTTTCGAGCCGCCGGCGAGTTTTGCGCGACAAGCCAATGCGCGCGCCGGCATCTACGATGAAGCAGAACGTGACTACCTCGCGTTCTGGAAGTCGTGGGCTGACAAACTGGAATGGTCGCGGCCGTACGACCAGGTGCTCGAATGGAACGAACCGTTCGCCAAGTGGTTCGTCGGCGGCAAACTCAACGCGTCGGTCAACGCGCTCGACCGCCACGTTCGCGCCGGACGCGGTGAGCGCGTCGCGTTTTTCTTCGAAGGTGAACCGGGCGACCGACGCGCGATCACGTACGCCGACTTGCTGCGCGAGGTGTGCCGCTTAGCGAACGGATTGCGCGCGCTCGGCGTCAAGCGAGGAGATCGGGTGGCGCTCTACATGCCGATGATTCCCGAGCTTCCCATCGCGATGCTGGCCTGCGCGCGCATCGGCGCCGCGCATTCCGCAATCTTCGGCGGCTTTTCGGCGGATGCGATCGTCGATCGCGTCAACGACGCACAATGCGTCGCAATCATTACCGCCGATGAAGGCTGGCGGCGCGGCAAACGCTTACCGCTGAAAGCAACCGTCGATAGCGCGCTGGCGCAGACGCCGTCGATCCGGCACTGCATCGTCGCCAAGCGCGTGGGTGAACCGGTCGCGATGCAAAGCGGCCGCGACGTGTGGTGGGACGATGTCACCCGCGGCCACGCCAATACGTGCGAGCCGGAAGCAATGGATTCCGAGGACCTGCTCTACCTGCTCTACACCAGCGGCACGACGGCCAAACCAAAAGGCATCATGCATAGCACGGGCGGCTATCTGACCGGCGTAACGGCGACGCACGACCTCGTTTTCGATCTCAAGGACGACGACGTGTATTGGTGCGCAGCGGACATCGGCTGGGTGACGGGTCACTCGTACATCGTTTACGGTCCGCTGTGCAACGGCGCGACGAGCATCCTTTACGAAGGCACGCCCGACTTCCCCGAGCGGGACCGGCTGTGGGCGATCACCGAGCGCTATCGCGCGACGATTCTCTACACGGCGCCGACCGCGATCCGCACCTTCATGAAGTGGGGCGCCGACTATCCACGCCGGCACGATCTGTCGTCGTTGCGTCTGCTGGGCAGCGTCGGCGAACCGATCAATCCCGAAGCGTGGATGTGGTATCACGAATACATCGGCGGCGGCCGCTGCCCCGTCGTCGACACCTGGTGGCAGACCGAAACGGGTGCGATCATGATCACGCCGCTGCCCGGTCTGACGACGCTCAAGCCGGGCAGTGCAGCGCAGCCTTTTCCCGGCGTGGCCGCGGATATCGTCGACGAACGGGGGCATAGCGTGCCCCGCGGCGGCGGCGGCTACGTCGTGCTGACGCGGCCGTGGCCTTCGATGCTGCGCGGCATCTACGGCGACCCCGAGCGCTATAAACAGACGTACTGGTCGAAGTTCCCGCACAAATATCTCGCCGGCGACGGCTGCAGCCGCGACG
>JALYUD010000143.1 GCA_030853905.1 Vulcanimicrobiota bacterium | reverse complement strand
CCGTCACGGTTCCCAACGTGTATCAATCTAACGGCGTCATCCACGTGATCAACGCGGTGCTGATGCCCTAAGAAGCTCGTCTCGGGCGTTGGATCGTCCCACGAAATGTTCGCCGACAGCGACGTATGACGAGCGGCAAGCTGCTCGCAACCGACGGGTTTAAAGGCCCGGATGCGCCTGAAGCACGCGACGAAAGTCGAATTGATCACTGATCCGACGGGACCGGCTACGGCTGGTCCCGTAGTTTTTAGCGGTGATCTCCGAGGAGCGTTCCTCCGAGGAGCGCTCTTCGGACGAGGAGCGTTCCGCGCGAAAGACCTCCGGTTGGCGCCGCCTCGAGGCCGCTGCCATGTTTTTGGTTTCTTTTTTGTTGGCGGCCTTCGTCATCAAAGAGAAGCACGGGGTCGAAGCGACGTTGTCGCGCATTGGGCTGGCCGCGTACCCGCTGGCGGTTTTAATCTTCGCAATCGTTGCTTCGGCGCCGTTTTCGGTCACCGATGCGCTCGCCATCATGAATGGCGTCATCTTCGGACCGTTCTGGGGTTCGGTCGTCAATGCGGTCGGGCTCGTCGTCGCGGCGCTGGTGGGATATGCGATCGCGCGGCGCACGTCGCATCTTTTGAAGATCGAAAGCAACATTGCGCGGCTCCCGACTTGGGTCAAGCGTTTTCGGGTCGGCTCACCGCCGTTTCTGCTGACGTTACGCCTGGTGCCGGGCTTCGGCGGAACGATGGCGACCCAGATTGCCGCAGCCTTGCGGGTTCCGCTGTTCGTGCACGTCTGGACGATGTGCGCGGTCGCCGTTCCGGTCTGCACGTTACTCGCAATTTTCGGTGACCGGGCTGCTGCGGCCGTGCACGCCTACTACGTAGCACACGCGCCGCACGTGCATATGCATCTTCACATGCACGTCCCCCGCATCCACATCTTCAAAGGACTGCCGGACCTCTTCCACCACCATCGTCCACCGCACCGCCGGCCGTGAACGTCACCGTCATCGAAGACGCGGGCGCGCTCGCCGCTTTGTGCGAACGCCTCGACGGCGCCGAACGAGTCGCGCTCGACACGGAATTCCACAACGAGCGTTCGTACGCCGCCCGTTTGATGGTCGTACAGCTTGCGTTCGCAGACGAAATCGCGCTCGTCGATCCGTTGCGCATCGCCGAACTGCAACCGCTTGCCGCAGCGCTGGCAGGCAAAACCGTCGTCGGACATGCGTTGCAGAGCGACCTCAAGATATTCGCCGACCGTTTCGATATCTTACCGGCAGCGGCATTCGATACCCAACTCGCGGCCGCATTTTGCGGTTACGGAATGTCGATTTCTCTGGGCGATCTGGTGCACGACGTTACCGGCACGCGCCTACGCAAATCGCATACGGTCAGCGACTGGAGCACGCGGCCGCTGACGCCGGGCCAGATCGAGTACCTCGTCGACGACGTCCGTTACCTCTTCGCCTTGCAGGACCAGTTGACGGAGCGTCTGCGGGTGGCGAGCCGCTACGCATGGTTCGAGGCGGAGGCGCGTGTGCTGACCGATCTCGATCGCTACCGGCCCGACCCCGAGCGTCTCTATTTGCGCATCCCCGGAGCGATGCGCATGAATCGGCGGGAACTTGGCATTCTCCGTGAGGTTGCGCAGCTGCGCGACCGGCTCGCCCGCGAGCGCGACGTGCCGCTCAAGTACATCATGCCCGACGACGTGATGGCGCCGATCGTCGCCATGCGTCCGCTGCAGCGTGACGATCTCGCGCAACTGCGTCGTCTCGACGCCGGCGCACGCAAGGCATTCGGCGACCGGGTCGTCGCCGCCGTCGCCGCCGGCGTTGCGCTCGACGAGAGCGAACTGCCGCCCAAGACCCCACGCCATCCCGGTGCGGACCGTGAAGCGATCGTCACATGTCTGTCGGTGCTCGTCAACGCGATCGCGGCCGAAAACGAATTGCCGCCGCCGTTGCTCGTGACCCGCAGCGCCCTCGAACGTATCACGCGAGAGTTGCCGGCAACGGCAGAGGACGTGGCTCGCGTTCTCGATGCGAGCGCGTGGCGAGCGCACTTGGTTGCAGAGCCTCTGTTCGCGTTGCTGTGCGGCGAGATCGCGCTGACGGTCGCGGGCACGCGTCACGGAAAGCCGCGCGTCGCACGCGTCCCGACCGGCGTCGAGCAGGATGGCGCCGGGGGCGCGCCTCCGGAGTAGCGAAAGCGCTCGGCGTTATGCCGGAGCATCCCGATAGTTTTGGAGCGCGCAGGACCTTGTCGGTCGGCGACCGCTCGTACACGATGTTTGCCTTGGACGCGCTCGGCCGCGCCGGTTTCCACGACGTCGGACGGCTGCCGTTCAGTCTGAAGATCCTGCTCGAGAATCTGCTCCGTTGCGAAGACGGCCGGAGCGTTACCAAAGACCATATCGCCGCGCTGGCGCAGTGGCCGGGCGATGCGCAGCACGAGATCGCCTACCGGCCCACGCGCGTGCTGCTGCAGGATTTCACCGGCGTTCCGTGCGTCGTCGATCTGGCGGCGATGCGCGATGCGATGGCGGACATCGGCGGTGATCCCAAACGGATCAATCCCCTGCAGCCGGTCGAACTGGTCATCGACCATTCGGTGCAAGTCGATCGCTTCGGAACCAAAGCGTCTTTCGCCGAGAATGCGACGCTCGAATTCGAACGCAACCGCGAACGCTATGCGTTTTTGAAGTGGGGCCAGGTTGCGCTCGACAATTTCCGTGCCGTGCCGCCCGATACGGGCATCGTTCATCAGGTCAACATCGAGTTTCTTTCGCGTGTCGTCTTCGGCGCGGGCGGGGCCGGCGAAATCGCCGAGACCGGCGCCGATATGGCTTATCCCGATACGGTCGTCGGCACCGATTCGCATACGACGATGGCCAACGGTCTCGGGGTGCTCGCCTGGGGCGTCGGCGGGATCGAAGCGGAAGCGGCGATGCTCGGACAACCGGTCACGATGCTCGTTCCCGACGTGATCGGCGTGCGCATCATCGGGAAGCTGCCTGAAGGCGTCACCTCGACCGATCTGGTGCTGACGATCACCGAGATGCTGCGCAAGAAGGGGGTCGTCGGAAAGTTCGTCGAGTTCTTCGGAGTGGGCCTTTCCAATCTCGGTGTGGCGGACCGCGTAACGATCGGCAACATGTCGCCCGAGTATGGTTCGACCGTCGCGATCTTTCCGATCGATCGGCAGACGCTCACCTACCTCGCATTGACCGGTCGCCGCCCCGAGCACATCGCACTCGTCGAGGCCTACGCGCGCGCTCAAGGCCTGTTCCGCAGCGACGATTCGCCCGATCCGCGCTTCAGCGACACGCTCGAACTCGACCTCGGGACCGTCGTTCCCAATCTCGCCGGCCCCCGCCGCCCGCAGGATCGCGTCGCCCTGGCGGACGTCAAGACCAGCTTCTCTGCGCTGCTCGACCAGTGGCATCATACGCGGACGCGCGCCGGCCATCAGCAGTCAGCCGGCGACGAAGCGGTTGCGGCGCTGGAAGGCGAAGGAGGCGGCGGCACCGCGGTCGCCACGCGTCCGCAAACGGAACTGTCCGACGGCGCGGTCGTGATCGCGGCGATCACGTCGTGCACGAACACGTCCAATCCCGCGGTGATGATCGGCGCGGGACTGCTCGCCAAGAAGGCCTTCGAGCGCGGCTTGACCCGCAAGCCGTGGGTCAAGACAAGCCTCGCGCCGGGCTCCAAAGTCGTCACCGATTACCTCGAGAAAGCAGGCCTGCAATCGTATCTCGACGCGCTGGGCTTCAATCTCGTCGGCTA
>JALYUD010000094.1 GCA_030853905.1 Vulcanimicrobiota bacterium | reverse complement strand
CGATATGACTACGGTAATGAAGCGACTGCCCTGGGCTGACGTAGCCGCGGGAGTCGTGGTCGCTGTGGCCGGGTCGCATGCCGCCGTTGTGTCGCGCGGGCAAAGCGTAGTCCTGCGGCCGTACCGGCCGGAAGCCGCCGTCGCCGGCGGTCTTTCGAGCAAAACGCATAACGGTAGAAAGGTACCCACAGATCCGAGGAATGGTGCTTAAGCTTACCCGCTGGCCAGTCGAGAACCGTCCGGACGATCGCGAAGCGCTCGAGTTTGCCCGTGGCATCATCGCCCGGGTCTCGCGAACCTTCGCGATCGGGATCACCGTCCTGCCGGGGGATCTCGGCAAAGCGGTTCTCGTCGGCTATCTCCTGTGCCGGATCGCCGATACGATCGAAGACGACGGGGCCGCCACTGCCGCCCGCCGGCAAGCATTGCTGGCGCTCTTCGTCGACTGCTTTGGGGATCGCGAGAAAGCGGAAAACTTCGCCCATGAAGCATCGGATATCCGAGCCGACGCTTCCTATCTGGAGCTGATGCGCGGGACGCATCTGATCTTCGATCTACTGCATTCACTGCCCAAAGGCAGCGCCGAAATCGTCGGCCGCTGGACCTGCGAACTGGCCCGGGGCATGAGTGAGTTCGTCGGCCGCTATCCCAGCGGCATTCGCATCCAAACGTTGCCGGAATACCGCCGTTACTGCTATTACGTTGCGGGCACGGTCGGGCATCTGCTGACCGATCTGTGGATGTTTCATTCGCCGTACGTGCGAGCGCGCGATCACGAACGGTTGCTCGTCAATTGCGAGGCCTTCGGTGAGGCGCTGCAGACGATCAACATCCTCAAAGACATCGCCTGGGACATCGAACACGAGAATGCAGCCTACATCCCCGAAGACCTGTTGCGCGCACGCGGCTCGAGCCACCAAACGATCCTGCACGGCGATTGGCGCATTCAGAATCGGGAGGCGCTGGTCGCCCTGACGCAGCTCGCCCGCGACGACATCCGTAAGTCGCTCGACTACTTTAACGCGATCCCGCGCATGGCGCTGCAGATCCGCCTCTTCTGCTTGCTGCCGATCCTGTTTGCCGTTGCGACCTTGCGCGAAATTGAGCGCTCCACGGCCATGCTGCAATCGGGTGGCAACGTGAAGATCACGCGCGGCGAAGTGCGCTCCCTGATTCTCGCAGGGTCCGTCTCGACCATCAGTAACAAGACGACGCGGTGGCTCGTCTCGAAAACCAGTCGGCAGCGCTTCGGGCTCGGTCTGGCCAGACCCTAAAGCGCCTTCTCAGCATCTCCTACCTCGCGATCGACTATCCCAAGACGTCGATCGTCCTCTGGGCCTTGCTGTCCGCTGTCGGCGTCTACTCGTTCCTAGGCCTCAAGCTCGGCCTGTTGCCCGACATCACGTTCCCGGTCGTGGTCGTTACCGCTAATACCAACCAGATCGACGTCGGGGCGAACGAGCGGACCGTCACGAACCCGTTGGAAACGCAGCTCGGTAAACTGCCCGGGCTCACGCGCATCCATTCGTTGACGTACCCCGAGTTCGTGGCCGTCGACCTCGCCTTCAATGTCGGGGAAACCCTCGTTCAACGCCGCAACGCGGTCGCCGCGGCCGTGGCAGCGACTCGCCTGCCGCCCGCAACCAAGACCGCGATCTCGATCGTGAACCTCAACGAATCGCCCGTCGCAACGTTCGCGCTTTCGCAACCGGGCCAGCGGCTCTCCGATCTCGCGAGCTTCGCGCGCCGCCGCATCGTGCCGCCGCTGCTCGGGATCAACGGTGTCCTGCGAGCGACCGTGATCGGCGGCCAGACGACGGGCGAGAACGCATCGGTCTTCCGCTTCAACGGCGTGCCTGCGGTCGCGATCGCCGTCGACAAGCGCGCCGACGCAAACACGCTCGACGTCGGCGAAGCCGCCGCTGAAACCGTACACGACGTAGCAGCGGCTTACCCCCGTCTCAAGCTGATCACGGCGACGACGCAGGTCACCTACATCCTCGAAGCATCGCGCGCGACGCAGGAAGCGCTCGGCATTGCGATCGTGCTCGCGATCTTGGTCATTCTGCCGTTCTTGCGCGACTGGCGCGCCACGGCGATTTCGGCGATTGCGATTCCCGTTTCGCTGCTCGGAACGATGATCGTCATGCGGTTGGCGAATTTCAACCTTGAGACGATCACGTTGCTGGCCCTCGCCCTCGTCGTCGGGGTCATTCTCGATGACGCGATCGTCGCCGTCGAAAATATCGTGCGTCATCTCGAGAACGGCGAGACGCCCAAAGGCGCTGCTCTCGCGGCGAACAAGGAGATCGGGCTTACCTTAGTCGCCGCTTCGCTGACGATCGTCGCGGTATTCTTGCCGATCGGCTTGATGCGCGGCACGCTCGGACAGTTTTTCCGGCCTTTCGGCTTGACCGCGTCCGCAGCGATCCTGTTCTCGCTGCTGGCGGCGCGTACGCTTTCGCCGACGTTGGCCGCATGGTGGTTGCGGGGCCGCGTGAAAAAACGAGCGGCCGACCCGCACGCGCTCCCCTCGCATTCGCTGTACCGCCGAGCCATTGCCTGGTCGCTTCGGCATCGGCGCTACGTCATGGGCTTGGCAATCTTTGCCTTCGCGGCCGGCCTTGCGCTGATTCCGTTCATCCCCAAGGGTTTTATCCCGCACCTCGACCGCGGCGTCTTCCTCGTCACCTTTCGGACGCCGCTCGGGACGAGTCTCCAGGATACGGAGAGCGCGGCGGCGACGCTCGAACGCTCGATCCGAAGCGATCCCGCCGTCTCCAACGTCTACACCACGATCGGGGCCGCAGCCAACCAGCAGAACACCGGAACGATCGACGTCCGGCTGCGGCGCGACCGCAAAGCCAAGACGATCGACGTCGAGAACGCGGTGCGCGGCCGCCTGCCATCGCTCGACGGGGTCGTGACGACGGTCGAGGACGTTCCGTTCGTGGGAAACGCGACGGCGAAACCGCTGCAGATCGCGCTCGTCGGTTCAGATCTCGGAGCGCTTCGAGATTTGGGACGGCGGCTCGCCAACGTGCTCGAGCAGCAAAAAGGCTTCGTCGACGTTGCCTCGAGCGGCCTCTCCGATGGGACGCCGTTTTCGGCCATCGAGCACGTCGACGGCAAGCGCGCCGTTCAAATAACCGCCGACCTCGCAGGCAACTTGCAGATCGGTGACGCCGACAACGTCGCCCTGGCGCAGGCGCGTAAACTCTTGCGCGGCGTCAAGGGCGTTACGATCAGCTTCGGCGGCAATTCGCAAGATTCGGTGACGACCTTCCGCGACTTCGGCATCGCACTCGCCCTCTCGATTCTCGCGATCGTCGTCGTGCTGTTGATTCTCTTTCGTAATTGGGTCGATCCCGTCGTCATCACGGTGTCGCTGCCGCTGTCGATCGTGGGCGCGCTGTTCGCGCTGTGGATCACGCGCGCCGATTTCGGGCTGATCTCGCTGATGGCGGTCATTTTTCTCTTCGGTCTGGTCAATAAGAACGGCATCCTGCTCGTCGACCGCATTCGCAAATTGCGCGAACTCGGGCTGGCGCGCAGCGATGCGATCAGCGAAGCGGGCGCGCAGCGGCTGCGCCCGATCCTGATGACCACTGCGGCGACGATCTTCGGCATGCTGCCGATTGCGCTCGGCTTCGGGGCCGGCGCGGAGTTACGCGCGCCGATGGCCGTCGCGATCATCGGCGGTTTGATCACCTCGACCGTTCTCAGCCTCCTCGTGGTCCCCGTCGCCTACACGATCTTCGACGACTGGATACGCGGCGGCACCAAAGCCGACCACGCCTACATCGGCCCCGCCCGCGCCTTCCCCGACCCACTCTTAGAACACGCCGAGCCATGATGAAACTGAGCCCATAAAAACAGCATTTTTGACGGGCGGCACCGGTTTCGTCGGGGCTAACCTTGCCCGGATGCTGGTGGCGGACGGTTGGACGGTGCGGGCGCTCGCCCGGCGCTCGAGCGATACGCGCAATCTCGCCGGTCTACCGCTCGAAGTCATCGAGGGCGATCTGCAGGATCCCGATCTGGCGCGGAAGATCGGGCCGGTGGACGCCGTCTTCCACGTCGCGGCCCACTACAGTCTCTTTCGCGCGGACCGCGAGGCGCTCATGGCGAGCAACGTGGGCGGTACGCGCAACCTGCTCGCCGCGGCACGGCGCGCCGGGACCGGCCGCGTCGTCTATACGAGCTCGGTCGCGGCTATTGGCGTGCGCCATGGCGGCCTTGCCGACGAAACGTACCAGTGTCCGCCGGGCCGTCTGATCGGCGCGTATAAGCGCTCGAAATACTTCGCCGAGCGGGAAGCGGTCGAGGCGGCGCGCGCGGGCCAGGACGTCGTGATCGTCAATCCGACGACGCCGCTCGGCGCGTGGGACCGTAAACCGACGCCGACGGGCGACATTTTGGTGCGATTTCTCAATGGAAAAATGCCCCCCGCGATCCCGCGTACGGGTTTGAATTTCGTCGACGTCACCGACGTTTGTCGCGGCCATCTGCTCGCCTTTGCGCACGGCCGCAGCGGCGAGCGCTATATCCTGGGCGGAGAGAACCTCGAGCTTCAGACACTGCTCGGGCGGGTCGGTGCCCAGACCGGCCGAGCCGCGCCGCGCTACCGGCTTCCCCTCATCGTACCATTAGCCGCCGCCTGGATCGACGAAGCTTTCCTGCCTTACTTTGGTCGCATGCCATCGATTCCCATCGATGGGGTACGTATGAGTCGAGAGTTCATGTACTACGACACGTCGAAGGCAACCATCGAGTTCGGCTATGAGCCGGGACCGCTTGACCGCGCGATTCGCGCAGCGATCCGCTGGTTCGCCGACAACGGCTACATTTCGAAACGGAGAAGCATCTCGTGGCAGTCACCCTGAAGCAGGCCGCCAAAATCGGCTCGTACGTCATCGCGCAAAAGCTCAAGGGCCGTAAGAAATACCCCTTGACCTTGATGCTCGAGCCGCTCTTTCGCTGCAACCTCGCCTGTAGTGGCTGCGGTAAAATCCAGCACCCGGTCGAAGTCTTGCGCAAGCACCTCACCCCCGCAGAGTGCTTCGCAGCCGTGGACGAGTGCGGCGCGCCGGTCGTCGCAATTCCCGGCGGCGAGCCACTGCTGCATCCCCAGATCGACGAGATCGTGCGTGGAATCGTCGCACGCAAAAAGTTCGTTTACCTCTGTACCAATGCCATCCGCCTCGAACAGAGCCTCGATAAGTTTACGCCTTCGGAATACTTCTCGTTCTCCGTTCACCTCGACGGACTGAAGCCCGCGCACGATCACGCTGTCGCCCGCGACGGCATCTTCGACGTCGCCGTCAAGGCGATCAAAGCGGCCAAGGCGCGCGGTTTCCGTGTGACGACCAATACGACGATCTTCAACGACGCAAAAGCCGAGGACGTGCAGGCCTTCTTCGACTTCGCAACCGATGAACTGGGCGTCGACGGCATGATGATCTCGCCGGGCTACCCCTACGAGAAGGCACCCGATCAGGAGCATTTCCTCCACGCCGAACAGACCCAGGCGCTTTTTCGCGAGATATTCGCGCCCTATACGGCCAAACAAAAGAAGTGGAACTTCAACGCCAGTCCGCTCTTCTTGGACTTCCTCGTCGGCAAAAAAGACTATGAGTGCACCCCGTGGGGAATGCCGTCGTACTCGCTCTTCGGATGGCAGAAGCCGTGCTATCTGCTGGGTGAAGGCTATGCCAAGAGCTACCAAGAGCTCATCGATGACACCGACTGGTCGGCGTACGGCCACAAGAGCGGCAACCCGAAGTGCTCCGACTGCATGGTGCACTGCGGCTTCGAGCCGACGGCCGCCGAAGATTCGATGAAGCTGTCCAACGTTTTCACCGCGATGACCTCGGTACTCGGCCGCAACTGATCGACGCCGTCTTCGTCCCGCGCGGCGCTGAGGAGCGAGCCGTTCGCCGCGCGCTGGCTCGGGCACGAAGTACGGTGACCGTTTTCACGAGCGGCATCGGGCCACGGTCGGCAGCGCACACGGCAGTGGACGCCGCCGCGCAGACATGGGGCATGGTGCGCGGCCAGGGCGGCCTGCGCCGCAATGCGGTGGCCGTCGGGTTGTGCGGACTGTTGTCGCCCGCTTTGGCCGTCGGCGACGTGCTGCTTTATCACGACGTCCGGCATTCCGACCGATCGCCCGTAACGTTGGACGGCCCGCTGACCGAGTGGCTCGCGGCACGCTTGTTGCCGCGAGCGCAAAGCGGCATCCGCGCGCTCGCGAGCGACGCGATCGTGACGCATGCGCTCGAGAAACGAACGCTCGGTGCGCGTCACGGCGCCGACGCCCTCGACATGGAAACGTTCGCGCTGGCAGGGCCGTTGCAGCGCGCCGGCGTGTCGCTCGCGGCGGTCCGCGTCGGCAGTGACGGCGCGGGCGACGACTTGCCCGATCTGGATTGGGCGCTGGGCGCGAGCGGGCACATCGACGCGCGGCGCTTGGCGTTAGCGTTGCTACGCAAACCGCGCGCCGGCATCGCACTGGTTCGCCACGCGATCGTGGCGCTGCGTGCTCTCGAACGCGCCGTTTACGACATCGCACGGCCGTGACCGTCCCGTTTCGCATTTGCGTGTTCTGCGGTTCGAATGACGGGAACCGTCCGCTCTACCGCCGGACCGCGGCGCACGTCGCACGTCTCTTGGTGGCGCGCGGTATCGGGATCGTCTACGGCGGTGGGCGTGTCGGCTGCATGGGAACGCTCGCCGACGCCGCCCTCGCCCAAGGCGGTGAAGTCATCGGAATCATTCCGCGGGCTCTGGAAGAGCGTGAAGTCGCGCACCACGGTCTGACCGAGCTGCACGTCGTCGAGACGATGCACGAGCGGAAGGCCTTGATGGCCGCAAGCGCAAGCGCTTTTCTGACGTTAGCGGGCGGCTTCGGGACGCTTGAAGAGATGTTCGAAGCGATCACATGGCGTCAACTGGGCTATCATGACAAACCGAGCGCCGTTCTCAATACCGACGGCTATTTCGACGGGCTGCTGGCCTTCTGCGATACGGCGCGTGACGAAGGCTTCGTCAAGCCGCAAGACCGTGCGGTGCTGATCGCCGGCAGAGAACCGGCCGAAGTGCTCGACATTCTGATCGCGCGCAGTACGCAACATCGTTGAGCCGGCGCTGCGCGGTCGGTTACCGTTGCACGACGCGGCGCTCCTTGGCGCGAATGAGTCTTACCAGCGCTTCGTTGTACGGCGTCGGGATGCCGTAGCGAGCACCGGCCGCAACGATCGCGCCGTTGACGGCGTCGATCTCTGTTTTCGCGTGCGCGGCGAGGTCGACCGCCATCGAATTGCGGCTTTCGGTCGTAGCTAAGACGATGCCGCGCACGTATTCCCAGGGGTCGGGGAATGGCAAGCTGATGCGCAGCGCGCGCGCCACGGCGGCACCCTCCAGCGCGATCTGGCGCGCAAGCTGCGCGGCATCGGGATCGCTGGCCACGACCTCGTTATTCGCCCCGGCGAGGGCGGCGATCGGATTGATCGCCGCATTGGCGAGCAGCTTGCCCCACAGATGCGGCCGGATGTCGTAAGCGGTCGAGCACTCCAAGCCCGACGCCGAGATCAGTTCGCAGACGAGCCGCACCGTCGCTGTCGAGGAGCCGGCCGATCCGATGACGGTTCGCCCTCGGCCAAGCGGCCGCGAGTGTCCCGGCCCGACGGCGAACGACGCTACATCGGTGACGCCGATGACGAGTGCGACCGCCCCGCCAAGGGCAGCCTTGATCGCTTCTTCATTCCCCAGGCCATTTTGCAGCGAAACGACCGGCGTCGCCGGATTGAGCTTACCGCCGAACGCGCGAACGGCCGCAAGCGTACTCGGCGCTTTGACGAACACGAACAGGAAGTTGGCTGCATAAGCTTGTCGCGCGTCGCGCGTCGCAGCGACGGCACGTACGGGACCCTCGTCGAGTTGCACGCCGCCGCGCGCGGTGATCGCTGCGACGACCTCCTCACGAACGTCGACCAGCGTCACGTCATTGTCTTGCGCGAGATGATACGCGAAGAGCGACCCCATCGCCCCCGCGCCGAGGATCGCGACGCGCGGTCGTGCGCCGGCCGTCATCGATATCGTTGCGGCGAGATCATGAAACGCAGCCTGCTAGAACTCGAATTGGAGTCCGAGCACGCTGCGGCGCGAGGCGTGAAGCAGATCGCGTTCGCCGACGAAGACTTGCGCTTTGGGGAGCGCAAAGACGTTCAGATATTGAT
>JALYUD010000068.1 GCA_030853905.1 Vulcanimicrobiota bacterium | reverse complement strand
GTCGTATGTGGAGTTGCGGCGCACGGGGACGTAGCCGACTTCCTCGATTAGGCGGCGAAACTCACGGTCGTCGACGTATTGGCCCGAACGTGTGCCGGCGCTGTGATAAATGCGCTCCTCATCGGTCGAACCGTGCGTACCGTCCATATCGTCGGCCCCGAACTCGAGCGCGACCTGACACACTTTGAGCCCCTGGATCATCCAGTACGCCTTGATGTGATCGAAGTTGTCGAGCATCAGCCGCGCGGTCGCGAAGGTGCGAATGTCGTCGAGTCCACTCGTCCAGCCGTGCGATGAGAGTTCGTTGCCGTCGGGGTGGAACGCGAGCGGGATGAAAGCATTGAAGCCGGGCGAGCGCTGCTGCGACTCGCGCAGCATGATCAGATGCTCGACCCGCTCTTCGAGTGTTTCGATCGTCCCGTAGAGCATCGTTGCGTTCGAGGCGACCCCGTGACGATGCGCGACCTCGTGAATTTCGAGCCAGTGCGCCGCATCGACCTTGTTCGGACAGACGGCCGCACGAAAGCGCTCGCTGAAGACTTCAGCACCCCCGCCGTTGATGTTGTCGAGGCCGGCGGCGCGCAGCTCGCTCATGATGGCGTCGTATGAAAGCCGGTGGCGGCGCGCCAGGTAGTCGATCTCGGCTGCCGTGAACAGGGACAGTTGGACGTGCGGTAACGCTTCCTTGAAGCGGCGCATCAACGGTAACCAGTAGTCGAGTGTCAGCTGCTTCGGATCATGGCCGCCGACGATGTGAATCTGATTGAAGTTCGTCCCGGTCTCGAGCGCCTTGGCGAACACGTCAGCCGACGGCATGCGCACGGCCCGCTCGCGCTCCTTGAACTCATCGACGGCAAACGAACAGAAGCGGCAGTTCGCGTAACAGATATTCGTCGAGTTGATGTAGCGATTGAGCACATAGAACACGTCGCGCCCGCTCTTACGCTCCTTCGCCGCTTTGGCCAGCCGCCCGAGCGTATGAAGGTCTTGGGTTTGTAGGAGCGCGACCCCGTCGGTACGGTCCAGCGAAACGCCGGCATCGATCTTGCGCTCGATCTCGCGCAACGCCGGCTCCGTTGCTAGGTTCACCAGCACGTCCTTTGCATGATATGCCCCTTATACCGTCTACGCGGCAAAGCGCTCAAGGACTTCCTCTGCAACGGAGCGTGCTTGGGTTCGGGTTAGGCTGCGGCAGGGGCGGGAAGCGTGCACGGCAGCGTACGAGCGAAGGCTGCGGCGCACGCGCCACTTGACGCGTAGTACCTAAACGGGTATAGTCATATCGGTTAGTACGAGGACGCAGCCGCCTTTCGCCGATCGGATACCGTTTCGGGCGGTGCCGTCCAAGGAGTTACCGTGCCGCCGGACATCGACGACGTGCTTCCGCTCACCGTCGGAAGTTTTCATATTCTGCTCGCACTGGCCCAAGGTGAACGTCACGGTTACGCAATCGCCAAGGAAGTCGAGAGCACGACCTTGCGTCGAGTGCGGCTCGGGCCGACGACCCTCTACCGCACGATTCGTCAACTTCTCGCCGACGGCTGGATCGCCGAGGTGACCCGTGTCGACGAAGGCGACGCACGCAAACGGCTCTACCGGCTCACCTCGCGCGGCCGTACGATCGCCGCAGCCGAAGCGCAACGCCTCGCTGATCTCGTGAGGATCGCCCGTGAACGCCGACTCGTCCCCACACTTGCCTAGTCATTCGGCCGAAGCGTTACCCGTCGGCGTCATGCTGGAGCTCGTTCGTCGTTCGCGACGAAGCCAAGCACGTGTTGCGGGACGAACGTGATCGCGAGTTCGAGGATTGCGGCTCCCAGCAAGTAGCCTCCGAGAACGTCGGTTGGATAGTGCGCTCCGAGCGCGAGGCGCGACCAGCCGATCCCGCCGGAAAGAACCAGCAACGCTACGGCGATCGCGACGCGCGGGAGTGCGGGCAATGCCGAGCGCAACGAAACATACGCCCAAAAACCGAAGAAGACTATCGAGTTCGTGCAATGTCCGCTGGCGTACGAGTACGTCGTCTCGTGCGTGACGATCCAGTGAGCCGGGCGCGGCCGGCGGAAGAGCTCCTTGAGGACGTTGCTGCAGATCGTCGCGATGATCAGCAACGCGACTCCCGTCAGGCAGCGTCCCAGCCAAATGCGGCGCACGAACCCCGCAATGAGGATGACGGCGCATTCGCTGCCGTATGCCGGGAAGCGTCCGAGCGACGTCAGGAATGC
Organism: Vulcanimicrobiota bacterium; assembly: GCA_030853905.1. Classification (GTDB taxonomy): domain Bacteria; phylum Vulcanimicrobiota; class Vulcanimicrobiia; order Vulcanimicrobiales; family Vulcanimicrobiaceae; genus Nyctobacter. Next base: position 3,297 of record JALYUD010000068.1, on the reverse strand, counting down.
TGCGAGCGGCGTAGCCGTTCCGACCAGCGCGGCCGCTTCGCGGTCGATCGCACCGGGCGGCCGAGAAGACACGGCAAAGCCCAGCAAAAAGTAGACGACGAGCAGCACGGCCACCGCGACCAACGCGGCGCTGCGCGCGGACGTCAATCGAAGACTTCGAACGCTAGCTTCGGTCATGCGAGTGAACACATCTCGCTACGCGCCCTGCGCGAATAGGTCGGTTTGTTCCGATTTGCCGAGGCGGTCGGCGATCGTTTCGAGTTCGCCGAGGCCGATGTTGATGCGGCGCGGTTTGGTGCCTTCGTGGGGACCGACGATGCCGAACTCTTCGAGGTGTCTCATCACGCGCACCGCGCGCGGGTGACCGATCGAGAGGCGCTGCTGCAGTTGTGCGGTCGACGCGAAGTCGCTCGCGATGATGTAGCGCGCGGCCTCATAGCAGAGCGGGTCGACCTCGCGGCGCTTCTCGTCGTCCTCGATCGGGACGACCTCGACGTCGAGCAGGTTTTCGGGACGTGCCTGCGTCGCCCAGAACTCGACGAGGCGCGTGACCTCGTTGCCGGTGATCAGCGCACCCTGCGAACGGATCGGCTTGGGCGCGTCGATCGGGAGAAACAGCATGTCGCCGCGGCCCAGCAGCCGCTCGGCGCCGGCCATGTCGATGATCGTGCGCGAATCGACCTGCGAGCTGACCGCGAAAGCGATGCGCGAGGGGATGTTCGCTTTGATGATGCCGGTAATCACGTCGACCGACGGCCGCTGCGTCGCGACGACCAGATGGATGCCGGTCGCGCGCGCCAGTTGCGCGAGGCGGCAGATCGTCGTCTCGACCTTCGCCGGAGCGATCAGCATCAAGTCGGCGAGTTCGTCGATCACGATCACGACGTAGGGCAGCGTCTCCTCGGGGAACTTCGCGTTGTACTCCTCGATCTTGCGCACCCCGGCTTTGGCGAAGCGCTCGTAACGCGCGTCCATCTCCTTGGTCATCTCGAAGAGCGCGCCCGCCGCGAGTCGCGCATCGGTGATCACGTCCTTGATCAGATGCGGGATGCCGTTGTAGACGGTCAGCTCGACGCGCTTGGGATCGATGAACAGCATCTGCACTTGATCGGGCGTCGCAGACACCAGCAGCGAGGCGATGATCGTGTTGAGGCAGACGCTCTTGCCGCTGCCCGTGGCGCCGGCGACCAAAAGGTGCGGCATTTTGCCGAGGTCGCCGAAAACGGGGCGGCCGGTAATGTCTTTGCCGAGGGCCATGTGCAGCGGCGGAACCGTACCGCGTTGCGGCAGCGCGTCGAGGATCTCGCGGATCGAGACGATCGACGTTTGGGCGTTGGGCACTTCGATGCCGACGGCGGACTTGCCGGGAATCGGCGCTTCAATGCGCACCGACGTGGCGGCGAGCGCCAGCGCGATGTCATCGGCCAGCGCCGAAATGCGCGAAATCTTGACGCCGCGTTCGGGTCGCAATTCGTAGCGCGTGATCGAGGGGCCGCGCTGGACGTGCGTTACTTTGGCGCCGACGCCGAACGACGCGAGCGTGTCTTCGAGAAGATGCGAACGGTGCGAATCGTCGATGATCTGCGCCTGCGGCGGATCGAACAGGTCGAGATTCGGCAGCGCATACGTGCGTTTCGCCGGATCGGTTAGGACGCCGGCAGGCTCGTACTCTCCGACGACGATCTGTCCATGATCGCCGCCGTCCTCGGGCTCTTCGGCATCGTCGCCTGCGTCATCATCGTCCTCGTATTCGCTCTCGTCTTCTTCGTCCTCGTCGTCGTCTTCTTCGTCTTCGTTCTCGTCGACATCGTCTTCCGCCGATTCGTCGTCATCGAATTCAGCGTCCGCGTCCTCCTCATCGTCATCGAGCTCGTCCTCTTCGGCCCGCGCTTGCTCGGCGATGAACGTGCGCGCGTCGACCGGCGCCAACGTTGCGAGCATCGTACTGCCGCCCGCGGCGGCCGTCGTTGCGGGAGCGCCGGAAGTCGACGCGGCTGCGGACGCAACGCCGTTACGGTCGCCCGTTTTTTTGGGGCCGGACGCCGGAAGATGAAAGGCTTCGCGCAACGACGCCGGCCGCAGCGACGGCGCCCCGTTTCTTGCCTGCGCCGGCGTGCGAGCTGCCGCGAAGGCGGGCGCGATCCATTGCCGCAAACGCGCGAAAACGGCGATCAGCACGCCGATCGCGCGCTTCACCTCGACGTTGCCGATCCAGACGGTCAAAGCCACCGCCAGCAGCGCGAGCACGAGCACCGATCCCGCCGGACCGACGTACGCTTCCAGCCCGGCACGCAGCAATCGTCCGAATGAGCCGCCTGCGCGACCCGCAAATACGTCGATCAGCAAAAAGTACGAGAGCGATGCAAAGCCCAAGGTCGCGATCATGCGCGGCACGTTGATCTCGAGGAAGACGATTGCGCCGAGAATCGCGACGAGCACCGGCACGAGGGCCGCAACCCATCCGAAGGCGACCCGCAGCTCATGCGCCGCTCCCGCGCCAAGGGCGCCTGAGCGCGTCGGAGCCACCAGCGCGACGCCAAGCAACAGCGCAACGCCGAGCGCCGCGATGCCGCAGATTTCGAGGTTGAACCGAAGACGCATCGCCGTTCGGGTCTTGCGCCGGACGCGAGCCATTAGTCGTCGTCTTATGTCGCCTTACGCTGCGTCCCTGTCAGGCTACGCCGTTGGCGGCGACCTCCGCAGTCTTCGGGTCCGAACGGGAAACGACTCAAATACGCTTGCTAACGCCCGCGGCAGCGACGCCCGCACCTTCCGAGCGACACAACATCTAAACTGACGCGGGTCCCCGCACAGTCGGACGTGCCGCCGCCGTCCGCAGGCTTCCGGGCCACGCAGCGCGGACAGAAGGCCGCGATGGCTATGCAAACGATCGTCGTGCTCGAAGGCGATGAGACCGGACAAGAATTGCTCGCCGACGCGCTACGAGTTCTCGAGCCCGACGTCATCGGCATGGAACTCGAGTTCGAGCGCCACGATCTTTCACTCGCCCGGCGTCGCGAAACGAACAACGGCGTCGTCCACGAAGCCGCGGTCGCGATGAAACAGACTGGGCTCGGCCTCAAAGCCGCGACGATCACGCCCGAAACCAAAGGCGACGTCGGGTCGCCCAATGCGATCCTGCGCCGCGAGGTCGACGGCAAAGTGATCGTGCGGACCGGCCGCCGTCTGCCGGGCGTGCGTCCGATCGGTGGCATCCATGCGCCGATTTCGATCGTCCGCATGGCGGTCGGCGACGCCTACGGCGCCAAGGAATGGCGCGAAGGTTCGGGCGACGAC
>JALYUD010000060.1 GCA_030853905.1 Vulcanimicrobiota bacterium | reverse complement strand
GACGCCGTACGATTCGCAAGCTATCGGCAGCGCGATCGTCGAGGCAAACAACGCGCACATCCCGGTCTTCACCGCCGACATCGCCAATGCGTCCAAGAAAGGCACGGTCGTCTCGCACATCGCGAGTGACAACGTGCAGGGCGGCGCGCAGGCTGGTAAGTTGATGTGCCGAGCGCTCGGAAGCAGCGGCGGCAGCGTCGCAATCCTCGACGAGCCCGAGGTGACGAGCGTTCAAGACCGCGTCAAAGGCTTCAAGAGCGCCCTTGCCTCGGGCTGCCCGAACGTCAAGATCGTCGCCGACATCGACGGCGGCGGCGAACGGGCCAAGGCCAGTTCGGCGACGGACGACATCCTGCAAGCACACAAGAATCTGCGCGGCATCTTCGGCATCAATGACGATTCCGCGCTCGGCGCGGCGAAGTCGGTCAGCGCGGCCGGCCTGCAAGGAAAGATCGTCGTCATCGGCTACGATGCGACCCCGGAAGCGCGCCTGGCGATCGCCGCCGGCTCGATGTACGGCGACGCGATCCAGCATCCCGACGAGATCGGCAAGAAAACGATCGACGCGATCCACGAATACTTCATGGGTAAAACACCGCCCGCGCGCATCGCCGTGCCCGTCGGCACCTATACGAAAGCGAACGCCAAGTAACGCCGTCACCGAGCGCGGGGCTCGCTGCGCCGTTTTTGCGGATGCGCGAGATTGTCAAAACCTTTCCGGGGGTGAAGGCGCTCGACGGCGTTTCATTCGACGTTTGCGCCGGCGAAGTCCACGCGCTCGTGGGCGAAAACGGGGCGGGCAAATCGACGCTGATGAAAGTTCTCGCCGGAGCCTATCGCGCCGACGGCGGGACGATCGAAGTGGACGGCAAGCCGGTGATGATCGAGGGGCCCAAGGCCGCCGAGGCCCTCGGTATCGGGATGATCTACCAAGAATTCAACCTGGTTCCCGACTTGCGGGTCATCGACAATGTCCTGCTCGGCCACGAACCCGTGCGCGGTGCGTTTCTCGACCGGCGCCGTGCGATCGAACAAGCAAGTGCGGTGCTCGCCCAGCTCGAGATCGCCGTGCCGCTCGATCTGCCGGCGCGCAAGCTGACCGTGGCGCAGCAGCAGATGGTCGAGATCGCGAAAGCACTTGCGCGTAAAGCGCGGATCATCGTGATGGACGAACCGACCGCCGCGTTGACCGAGCGGGAAATCGACGCGCTGTTCGCGCTGATCGCGAAACTGAAAGCGGAAGGGATCGCTTTCGTGTACATATCACACCGGCTCGAAGAGCTGCCGCGCATTTCGGACCGCATCACGGTCATTCGCGACGGCCGGACGATCGAGACGCGCGCGACGGCCGCGCTGCCGCAGCGCGAGATGATCGGGTTGATGGTCGGGCGCCCGCTCGACGCGCATTTCCCCGATCTACCGCCGGTCGCAGCGAACGCACCCGTGGTGTTGGCCGTGCGGGGCCTGCGCGCGCACGCCGGCGTGGCCGTCAACGACGTGAGCTTCATCGTCCGGGCGGGTGAAATCGTCGGGCTGGCCGGGCTCGTCGGCGCCGGGCGCACCGATATCGTGCGGGCGATCGCCGGCGCCGATGTCCCGCTGGCAGGCGAGATCGAAGTCTCCGGCCGGCACGTCGTCGTGCGCTCGCCGCGCGCGGGAATTGCCGCCGGCATCGCCCTGATTACCGAAGACCGCAAAGCGCAGGGACTGGTGCTTGGGATGAGCGTCCGTGAAAACACGACGTTGGCGCACCTGGAACGTTTTACGCGGCGCGGCTTTGTCGATCGCAAGCGCGAGGAGGAAACGGCGGACGATGAGATCGCCGAACTACGGATTCGCACGCCGAGCGCCGAACAGTTGACGCGCAATCTCTCCGGCGGCAATCAACAGAAGGTCGTGCTCGCGAAGTGGCTGATCGGCGACGCTGCGGTCTACTTATTCGATGAGCCCACGCGCGGCATCGATGTCGGCGCCAAAGCCGAAATCTACGGCCTCATGATAGCGTTACTCGAGCGCGGCAAAGGGATCGTGATGGTTTCGAGCGAGCTGCCCGAAGTGCTCGGCATGTCGCATCGCGTGCTCGTCGTTCGTGACGGCCGGATTGCCGCCGAATTCGGGCGTGATGAACTCAACCAAGAGCGCGTGATCGCGGCAGCCGCGGGAGTTGCGGCGTGAGCCCGAACGATGCCGCTCGCGCCGACGATGCGGCGCGCATCGAACCCGCGTCGTTGCCCGAAGATGGAAGCGGCGGCAACGCCGATCTATCGGGTGGTGAGCGCGAGGTCGAAGCGGCGCTGCGGACTGGTTCGCTGCAAACGCGAACCCGGCAGAACCGTGCCGTGCTCTTGCGCACGCTCGGCGCGATCGCGCTCGTGGTCGGCGTCGCTGCGGCGATCGATGCGTTTTCGCACGGCTCCTTCCTGACGGCCGGTAATCTCACCAACGTTCTGCGGCAGATCACGTACAACGCGATCCTCGCCATCGGACAAACCTTCGTGATCATCACGGCGGGCATCGATCTGTCCGTCGGATCGCTGATCGAATTGACGGGCGTCGTGATGGCGACGTTCGCCAACGCGCTACCGTTCCACGGTCCGCTCGTGCTCGTCCTCACCTTGCTCGTCGGTCTGTGCGTCGGCTGTTTCGCCGGCTTCGTCAACGCCGTGCCCGTCGTCCGCTTGAACTTGCCGCCGTTCATCACGACCTTGGCGATGATGCTGATGGCGCGCGGCCTGGCGTTCAAACTCGCCCACGGGCAGCCGGTCACGCTCGTCGATTCGTCGCCGTTCGACGCGACGGGAACGGGCTTTCTCTTCGGACCGCTCTTGCGACCGCTCGGCTTTCCGGGCATTCCGGTACCGGTCGTGTGGATGGTGGGACTCGTCGCGATCTTCGCCATCGTGTTGACGCGCACGCGCTTCGGGCGCTACGTGTTCGCGATCGGCGGGAACGAGGAGGCCGCGCGTCTGGCCGGCATCAATGTCGCGCGCGTCAAGACGCTCGTCTACGTGATTTCCGGCGGGGGCGCCGCGGTTGCCGGCCTGCTGCTGATGGCGCGCTTCGGTTCGGGCTCGCCGAACACGGGCATCGGCAGCGAGCTGCAATCGATCGCCGCGGTCGTCGTCGGCGGCACGAGTTTGATGGGCGGCCGGGGCAGCGTCGTCGCGTCGTTCTTCGGTGCGCTCCTCATCGGGCTGCTCAACAACGTGATGAACCTGCTCAACATCGAATCGTACACGCAAGACATCGTGCTCGGCGCCGTAATCTTGATCGCCGTCGTGGTCGACGAACTCCGCAAGCGCTATCTGCGCGTGTGAAAGCGGGCCGATTCGGGCTGACTCTCATCGCGCTCGCTGCGCTCGCCGCGGGCGCCGGAACGGTGCGCGCGCAAACTTTCGCGCCGATCGTTGCGCCGCCGGCGCCGAGCGCATCGTTCGCGCCGGAGTGTGCAGCCGGCGTTACCGCGAGTGCCGGACGTCCAAGCACCGTCCGCGGCAGCGTCGTGCGAACCGTCGCGCTCGCGCTGCCGACGGGAACGCCGTGCAC